>JAFZUN010000292.1 GCA_017618315.1 Spirochaetales bacterium | reverse complement strand
TTATTGAGTCCTGACTCAATATCGTTGGTGACAACAACAGGATCAATGCCGCTGTGCTCCTTGATTCCTTCAATGATTGGTTCTGTGAGATGAGGTACAACACTGCTCACAACAGCCTTCTCGTAAGACAGAGGGCTCAGTTTCTGCATGAACAATTCAACATTGTCATGGCTCTTTGTCTTGACCCTTATGGCCTCACCCCACTCAGACCCGTCATGGATTGAAAGAACAATATTTGTGTTGCCTATATCAACGGCAAGGATTCTGCTGTCTGCCATCATCAACCTCAGAGCGCAACCGCGTTCTTTGAACCATACATCTCCATTCTCAAAGCTCTGATTGAAGGATCTGACATGTAATCATCGAACTTCATGTAGCGGTCAATGAGTCCCTTAGGAGTGAACTCAATGATCCTGTTTGCGATTGAATCAACGAACTGATGGTCGTGTGGGTTGAACAGGACAACTCCGTTGAAGTCAATCAGACCGTTGTTCAGGCTCTGAATGGCCTCAAGGTCAAGATGGCTTGTAGGCTCATCAAAGATGAGGCAGTTGGCACCCTCAAGCATAAGCTTTGCAAGCACACAGCGCACCTTCTCTCCTCCGGAAAGAACCTTGCAGCTTTTTAGAGCCTCATCACCTGAGAAGAGCATGCGTCCCAGGAATGATCTGAGATATGTCTCATCTGCATCCTCGATGAACTGGCCAAGCCAATCGGTGATGCTCATGTCCTCCAAAAACAGTGAATCATTGTTCTTAGGGAAATAGCCCTGGCTTGTGGTGACACCCCAGAGGTAATCGCCGCTGTCTGCCTGCATGTTGCCAGTGATGATCTCAAACAGAACTGTCTTTGCAAAGTGGTTGGGACCCACAAAAGCAATCTTATCTCCATTGTTGACAAGGAGATCCAGATTATCCAGAACCTTCTGCCCGTCAATGGTCTTGGTAAGTCCTCTGATCTCAAGGATGTTCTTTCCGCATTCGCGGTTGGGCTTGAATGCCACATACGGGAAGCGGCGGCTGGACGGCTGGATGTCATCAATCGTCAGCTTGTCGATAAGCTTCTTTCTGCTTGTCGCCTGACGTGCCTTTGCGACGTTGCTGGAGAACCTGAGGATGAATTCCTTGAGCTCGGCGATCTTCTCCTCACGGCGCTTCTTCTCATCCTTCATCTGCTTTGCAATCAGCTGGCTGGACATGTACCAGAAGTCATAGTTACCAACGTACAGCTGGATTTTGCCGAAATCGATGTCAGCGATATGAGTGCAGACCGTGTTGAGGAAGTGTCTGTCATGGGACACGACAATGACAGTGTTGTTGAATGTGCTCAGGAAGTCCTCGAGCCAATGGATGGATTCAAGATCCAGGTGGTTTGTAGGCTCATCCAGAAGAAGGATGTCCGGGTTTCCGAACAATGCCTGCGCAAGAAGAACACGGACCTTGACATTATCCTCAACATCCTTCATCAGCTTATCATGCATGGGGACAGGAATTCCAAGACCGTCCAGAAGAACTCCGGCATCCGCCTCTGCCTCCCATCCGCCTAGCTCAGCGAACTCGCCCTCAAGTTCTGCCGCACGGATTCCGTCTTCCTCGGAGAACTCCTCCTTGGCATAGATTTCCTCTCTCTCCTTGCGGATATCGTAGAGCTTCCTGTAACCCATGATGACGGTGTCAAGAATTGAATACTCGTTGAATGCAAAGTGATCCTGCCTCAGGACTGCCATTCTCTGACCCGGAGTGATGATTATCTCACCGGTATCAGGCTCAATCTCTCCTGAGAGAATCTTCAGGAATGTGGATTTACCTGCTCCGTTTGCACCGATGATGCCGTAGCAGTTGCCCGGTGTGAACTTGATGTTGAC
>JAFZUN010000041.1 GCA_017618315.1 Spirochaetales bacterium | reverse complement strand
TTCCCGTACCATGACATGGTCAGGCTCACAGCTTACGGTGAGAAGTTCAAGTATACATATCTTGTCTCGTTCTTCCCGGCAAAGCAGAATTATTACAACAAGGAAGGTAAGAGCTACAACGGGACAGGATACAACAACTCCACACAAACTCTTGACGGGCTTCTTTTCTTCAGCTCCCACAGATTTGAAGGCCGCTTCTTCAATGACAAGCTGGGCTTTGCCCTTACAGAAGGCCTTATCTACATGTCAGAGACCAACAGCCTGCAGTTCGCTGCTCTGAGCCCGGTTTATTTCATGCATAATGCGTTCATGCCGAACAACTCAAACTCAACACTGGCTTTTGAGCTTGACTGGGCAACACCTATTAAGGGTCTGAATGTCTATGGCCAGCTTCTTCTTGATCAGTTCACCATGCCTGGCTTTGAGGATCCTGTCGGACCAGGCAAGAGCTACTCGAGCTCACCGAACGGGAACGCTTTCCTTTGCGGAGCAAAGTACATTACCGGGATGCAGGGTGGGGTACTGACAATCAATCCCGAATTCGCCTATGTGTCTGCTTTCTGTTACCTGAGAGACGGTGTGAGTGAATACTACGGGATGGACTACACAGGAGCAATCCGATCCAGGCTTTACGCTTATGAGGACAGAGGCCTGAGCACCGATATTCTTTATGAGGACTACGTAATAGGCTACAAATACGGACCCGACTGCATTGTGGCTAATCTCAGCGGATCATGGGAAGGTGAGAGACTTTCTTTCAATGCCAAGGGCCTGTTCATCATGCACGGGACACATGACCTGTGGACAAAGTGGAAGAAGGTTCCCGCAAACTGCTCCGAGGAGACTTACGAGCAGTACTCCGGCCCATCCCCTTCACATTCAGAGACCAGCAACTACAGGTATCCTGATGCACAGACAACGCGCAATGCCATCTGGTACACATTGGATGTCGGAGTGGGAGCCAAGTACAAGATATTTGATGATCTTGAGCTGAGCTTCAACATGGACATAGTCACAATGAGGAATGTTTTCAATATCAGTACCTATGATGACACCACTGACATCCAGTTCATAATAGGCGCCAAATATGAGTGCTTCTGAAAAAAAAGACCCGCAGGATTGCGGGTCAATAAGTCGGATATGATTCTAGAATGTGATTCTCGCACTTAACACAAACTGGAAATCGTTCTGATCCGGAGCATCAGGGATGTTGCCGTAGTTCTGAATGTTGATAAAGTCAGCCTGAGCCATTACTGTCAGCCAGTCCAGAACCTTGTAAGATGCATTCACACCACAGACTACCGTGTTCTCGACTGCAAGCATGGCTCCTGTCTTGTATGCGTATTTCGCATTGTAAGAGGTATGTTTCTCTGTTGGGGAGGCTTTATCATACTGGTAATTGTCATCACCTCCGATAGGCGTCCACATGGTCCATGCATCGTGTGTTCCGTGAGCCATGAAGAAGAAGCTGCCCTCAACGCTGAGCTTCAGATCCGCTGTTGTCCAGCCGGCCTTGACGTTGGCGACAACCGCATCAGGACCGTATGTATATCCGAGGAAATACTCATCATATGTGATTCCTGCTCCGACAGAACTCCAGTTTCTGATAGCCACAACATAGTTCAAGCCATAGTAACCCTGTTCATTTCCTGCTGAATTGGTGTTGCCTATTCCGTCTCTGAGATAGAGATATGGATCAGTTTTCGCGAATTCCGCATAGGCATGGAAGATTCCGTTGCCGAGAGTGAACACCCCTTTGATTCCGGCCAGGAATCCCAGGGCGTTGGGATTCTTTCTCTCTGTCTCTGAAGGCGGTGTCTCAAT
>JAFZUN010000291.1 GCA_017618315.1 Spirochaetales bacterium | reverse complement strand
GAGATGATCCATTCGTAGATTGCCTCAATGATCCGTCTGAGAAATGCTCCAATTGCATTCACTATCTTTGCCAGGATTCTTATAAGCGATGATGAGACTGCCTCGAAATCCTTCATTGAGAAGAAAGCAAGGACTCCGAGCACCACAATGACAGACAGCAGAACCGCATAACCTGCCGCACGGGATCTTCTTACCCTGAGAACCGTGAGTGTGAGAAGCAGCATAAGGCAGGAGACAAAGCCCCAGATTATGAACTGCGATGGGTTCTCCAGAAAACCAGATCCTGAAATGGCAATCAGAAACCCTTCGAACACTATGGAGATGTCAAAGGTGGAGATCAACTCAGTCCGTGACACATCCCTGAGGGAAATGATTGCGGCATCAGTGAAAAGCATCACGACCATCGCGGAGAAAATGATGTGTGTCACAGCAGAATATGAGGAAAGGACAAGCAGCCTCTGGATAAAGAAGACGGAAACTGCCGCAAATGCAACATTTGTGACTGCGAACACAGGAAGCCTGACCTCTTTTGAGAGAAGAATCAGGTCAATCAGAAGCAGAACGGAAAGAAGTGCCAGAACAAGCGAGAATGGAATTGAGACAACATGTCCGCGTGGCTCCAGCATGCTCCAGAGGCTCAGGAGAATGATTGAGTGCTCAGGAAGAAGACTCCATTTGGAGAGGGTCTCAGTTGTCCTGTCCATTGTCCCTCCTGAACATCCTCAGCTCCAGGATTTTTCTTGAGGATTCTGAATCACCGTTTGAATGGATGATCTGTCCCGCATCCCTTGAATCCGGGAATTCTATTGCAAGAGCATTTGAGAGCTCTTCTGTATCAGACACAAGCCATACCTGCCCCAAGCTGAACGCACGTCTCCCCAGACCCCGGAAGTTGCATTCCTCCCCTTTGTATTCAAGACCTGCAAGCTCTGTCAGAAGAAGCGGAATCTGGTCCGCAAGCCCGTTTCCGTCAATAACCCTCACCGCATGGTCTCCAAAAGCCGGAAGAACCAGCGTGCATCGGATTTTCCTCTCCGTCAGCGCTAGTATGCATGATGCCGTGAGGCTGATCATATCCTCAAGACTTTCAGAATCAAAGCGGTCCAAGACCATCATGGTTCCCGAATTTGTGGTCTCCTCCCTCCATGTGGTGAAAGACAGCAGATCCAGTACAAAAGTCAAATGCCTGGGGATGACGCTCTGATACTCGTTGACTGTCAGCTCCCCCTGTCTGGCAAGAACTCTCCAGTTGATATGCTTGATGCTGTCTCCGCTCTGATAGTCATGAATCCCCTTGAACAGGGTGTTGTCCTCTATGCAGCCTCTGTCTGAGGGAAGCATGCTGGTGTTGCTCTGAATCAACACTCCCGCATCAACGGCAAAGACCTTGGGGTAAACCACAATCATCAGTGGCCTTGAGACAGGAAAATCCGAAGACTCTGTGCAAAGGCCGAATCCGTCACCGGAATCCGCATGTATTGTATCCATGAAGGCTATTCCCCTGCACTTTGTCCTTATAGCTGTTGTCCAACTTGCCTTTTGCCTTGGCATGAGCCATGACACACGATGTTCTATTTCTGAATCATCTGATAAAAAACGAGGCAAAGTATCAAAATACCGGACATTGATCCATATTACTGGAATTATCTTTGTGTTTGAGACCTCAATGCTGGCCTGAATCTCCTCCCCGGGAAAGACATTACATGAGAACGCCTGGGCATCCACATTGACCCCTTTCAGGGACAGCTTCCCCCAGATGAAAGAGAACAGCCCGATGAACAGCACTGCCAGAAGAAAGACTGTGAGATTCATCAGATGGAAGTAAGCGCAGATAATGCAGAGGACAGCAAGGCAGATTATTCCCGTAAGGCTTGCAAAAGCGCTGTTGGATTCCCTCCGCTCATCGTTCTTCAAAGCATCTTTTCCTTTACCGGAGGAACAGGTTCGGATTCTATTATTGACTTTATGACAGAGTTCTTGTCGGCACCCCGGTATGTTGCCTGGGTGGAGAGATCCGTCCTGTGTGACATGACGGGAATGAACAGGTCCTGAACGTCCTCAGGAATCACATATGATCTTCCTCTTACCGCTGCAAGAGCCTTTGAGCCCTGATAAAGGCAGCGGCTTGCACGAGGACTTGCACCCATGCGCAGATTCGGGTCTTTTCGTGTCTTCTGGACCACGCGGACAATGTATTCCTTTATGGAATCGTCCATATGGACACTTCTGACGGCCTCACGCATCTCCTCTATTCCGGCAGGATCTGTGACAGCATTGAGCTTGTCAAACGGGATTGAGTCACCCACCACATCCAGCATTGAGAGTTCCTCTTCCTTGTCCGGATAGCCAAGTGCGAGCTTCAGGAAGAACCTGTCGAGCTGTGCCGCAGGAAGCGGAAACGTGCTCTCCTTCTCTATCGGGTTCTGCGTGGCCATGACAAAGAACGGATCAGGAAGAGCGAATGTCTTTCCGTCAATTGTGACCTGACGCTCCTCCATTGCCTCAAGAAGCGCGGCCTGCGTCCTTGGGATGGCGCGGTTTATCTCATCGGCAAGCAGAAGATTCGTTGATACGGGGCCAAGCCGTGTTTCAAAAGACCCTGAGGCCTGGTTGAAGATTGTTGTTCCAACGACATCTGACGGCAGCAGATCAGGGGTAAACTGTATGCGCTTTCTCTCACATCCCAGAGCAATGGCAAGTGTCCTGACCAAAGTGGTCTTTCCTGAGCCAGGCAGATCCTCCAGAAGGACATGACCGTTGCATATTATTGCTGTGATGATCAGCTCAAGCTGTTTTCTCTTTCCTATAATTATCTTACCTGTCTCTTTGATCAATGCTTCGGCAGTGTCTTTGACCTTGGAAATATCAGCCATATCCCCTCCTGATTTAAGGATAAAAGCGTACATACCAGATGTCAACTTTGAGATAGAGACTCCTCTACACCGTTTTTCCGTACAAAATCGGACATTGGCATTTTGTACGGAAGATTTTAGCGATTTCTTCCGTACAAAAACAAAAAGCTGTTTTGTACGGAAAAACACTGAAAAAAACAGGGGCCATGCAACATTCTGCGATGGCCCCTTGTTTAAGCGAAAATCAGTTACGGTCTGAAGACAACCTTGATTGCGGTGTCGTCCTTGTCGACAAAGTCGAATCCGGCCTTCAGGTCAGCAAGCTTGAACTCCGCGTTGATCAGCGGCTTGATCTTCACTGTGCCCTGGATCAGAGGTCTCATGACCTCAGGGAACCAGACATAGCGCTGCTGCCATGTGTGATGCACAAGACAGGTGTTGACGAACTCAAGGCCGTCATCATGCCAGCGGCTGATGTTCAGTGTGATCGGTGTTGTGACCCAGCTGTAGAAGACGAACTTTCCGTTATGCTTGATCATTGCTGAAGCCGCGTTGAATGACTCTGCGCTTCCTGCTGCCTCAACCACGACATCTGCACCGACTCCGTCTGTGAGCTTCTTGACTGCCGCCACAACATCCTGTTCCTTGGGGTTCAGGACAATGTCGGCACCCAGCTGCTTTGCAAGATTCAGCTTTCCCTCAAGAGGATCGACAACCACTACGCGATAAGCACCCTTGAGTTTTGCACACTGTGCGATAATCTGACCGGCAAACCCTCCGCCCATGACAACAACAGTGTCACCGAGCTGTACTCCGCTGTTCATTCCGCTGAACATTCCGCATGCGATAGGCTCACCAAGCGCTGCAAGATCCTTGTCCAGTCCCTTTGGTGCGGGCTGAAGCTGGAAGCTCTCTGCCTTGAAGTAATCTGCGTAGTTATTATTCCATCCGAATGAGACAACCTCGTCACCAACCTTGTAGTCGGAAACCCTGCTTCCTACTGCAACAACCGTACCGCCGCTCTCATGTCCCAGAAGGAACGGGAACTCAGGTGGCTGGCGGAACTCAGCAGTCTGAGGCGGCATGAATCCGCGGTAGAAGCTCTTGTCGGATCCGCAGACACCGCAGAGATGGTTCTTGACAATTATGTCGTTCTCTCCGCAGACAAGATCTCTCTCAATGAGCTCAATGTCATATGGTCCGTTGAGCCTGGCGGCCCTTGTTGTGAATTTCTCCATCAGATTCCTCCTTACAGGCTCTTTCTCTCTTCTGCGATGATGTCCAGGGCCTGCTTCCAGTTCTTCCTGAAGCTTGAGCAGAACAGCTCGACAGGACCGTAGTCATGATACTCTTCCGGCTTGAGTGAACCAGTGAAGTAACCCTTCCTGAAATCGGGGATCTTCTTGACCAGCTCATCAATGACATCAAGCGGGACAGGATTGTTGAAGCAAGGCACAACAGGTGCATCCTTCTCAAGGAGCTTGTCCGCTGTTCCCAGCCAGTTGATGGTGTTGGAGACATTTCCTCCGACCCACTCGGTGAAGTGCTGCAGGCCTCTTGCTCCGCCGTTAATCAGCTTGACCTTGCCGCCGCGGAGATCCATGTAATATCTGACCTTCTGTGCGCAGGCCTTTCCTGCAAGATAAAGGGCATCTGGTGAAATGTCGATGTTCTCTGCCTTGACGACCTTGCCCAGATACTCGTCAAAGATACCGGCGATGTGTGAGATATAGGTCACAGGAGCCTTCCCGTTGCCTCTTGCAACACCTCTCTCATAGGCGTTCAGGACATCGATTGTCTGGTCCATACTCATGACCTCGGTGCAGTTGAGGGGAATGCCCTCTGCTGCGCACTGCTCAATTGCCTTGATACCGTCATCGGTTGCGGGAATCTTGATCATGATGTTGGGTCCTGCCTCGCGGTTGAAGTGTGCAAGCCTCATGATTGTCTCATAACTCTCATCATACGGATCGCCCTGGATGCTGACATAACCCAACTCACCATTTGTGGCCTCGTAGATCGGATAGAAGATCTTTGCAATCTTGGCAACCAGCTCACGCTGCAGCTTGACCTCGACCATTGAGTCATCCTTCTCCTCCTTGAGAATCTGGCGCAGGACCTTGCGGGCCTCCTCGCTCTTTGTCGGATGGACGAGCATCTTGTATGCGAAAGAAGGGTTCTGTGTGCATCCGACAGCACCTGCGTCGATTGCCATATGAGCCTCTTCCTCTGTTACGTTATTGATCCAGAACTGTGTCGGCGTCATTGCCGAAACTCTTTTGAAATAATCTGCCATAATTGACTCCTTTATTATTCTCCCTTACTTGATCTGAAGTCCCTTTGTGAAGAACTCATAGGCGGCTGAAAGAGCCGGATCTATGCGAACCTTGTCCTCTGTGATGAACTCACCTGCCTTGATGTCGGCTGTGACCTCTGCCCAGTTGAGCAGATAGAACGGCAGCACTCCGGCAGGAACCTTGTCCTTCTCATAAAGCTGTGGTGTGACATTCTCGATTGTGTGATGATGTCCCTCTACCTTGAGTGTCGAGCCTTTTTTCATGTCAACCTCGACCTTTCCGACCATCACAGACACCTGACGGCAACTCTTATGAAGACCGACTCCCAGGAAATCCATCAACAGGATGGATGCCGGTGTCACCACTCCGAGGAAGTGATACGGCCAGTAGATGCAGGCATACTTTCCGCTCTTTCCCACAATGTGACCCTTACCTCTGAGAAGCTCCCAGGTCTGCTCGTCGTTGCATCTGACAATGACGAACTCTCCGCCTCCGAAGCTGACCTCATCCGTGTACCTGTAATCGTAGAAGACATCCACGACACCGGTCTCCTTCAGGATTCCGCCGTCCTCCTCGGGGATGAACACATCTGCAAGCTCAGTGATCCTGGCAACCGGATAGTTGAGCTCAACAGCCGCAGGCTTCAGACCCGTGACGTTGGATACAAGGTTCATCTCGCAGAGGTCTGCGGAGATCGGACCGAGCAGAGACTTGAGAAGCTCGGCTCTGGCCTTGAGCGTCTCCACTCCCTTGAATTCCCTGTATTTCTTGAGTTCCGGTATGTATGCCGAGGGCTTTTCCTCGAAATAGGTGACACCTGATGTCTCAGGATCAAAGATAATGTCGTTCTCACTGGATTTACCTGCGCAGATGATCTCAAGACCAAGGGCTCTGGCCCATGAGCAGAGATCTGCCAGGTTTCTCGGCTGGTCACCGTTTGCCAGTGTGTAGATGACGCCCTTCTCCATGGCAAGCTTTGTGAGATAAGGACCGCAGACGCTGTCAGTCTCCTTGGAGACCATGCAGACGTTGATTCCGTTCTCAATTGCAAGGGCTGCAGCTGATGAGCTGAGATCAACCTTTCCGGTGCACTCCACAACAGTATTCAGTCCTGCACAGGTTATGAGCCTGTAGTCGCTGACAACCAGAATGTCATCCGGTCCGCAGGCCTTGACCTGAGCTTCTGTCTCGCAGACCTTGACCAGCTTCTTGTCATAACCGACCTTCTCCAGGACCTGGACGCACTCGTCAGGATGTCTTGAGCAAATAAGTCTCAGAGAGCACTGAGGTGTATACAGAAGCTGCACGACGATTGTGTATCCGTAGCCTCTTGTTGCTCCGATGATACCGACTTTTGTCTTCTGACCTTTGAATTTATCCTCGATGTATGAATAATCCATCGTTCTCCCCCTTTCAGTTGGCTTTCTTTGCCTTTATCTTCTTTCTTATGTTCATGACGACTGGAGCCAGACAAAGGATCAAGGTGATTCCAAGGAACACAGCTGAGATCGGCTTCTGTACAAAGATCATCAGGTTGCAGTTGGAGATCTCCAGCGCCTGACGTGCCTTGAGCTCGAATATAGGACCAAGAACAAAGGCAAGAACAATCGGAGCCATCGGATAACCGCACTTCTTCATGTAGTAGGCAGCACTACCTGCAATGATCATGACCTCAACATCGAAGATGCTGTTTCCGACTGAATATGAGCCAATGACACAGACACCGATAATGATGGGTGCAAGGATCTTCTTGGGCACTTTCAGGATTCTCATCAGGATAGGAATGACAAGAATACCGG
>JAFZUN010000290.1 GCA_017618315.1 Spirochaetales bacterium | reverse complement strand
GCTGGCGCAACAATCGCCAAGCAGGAAGACATGGGCGTAAGAAATCTCGCCTACATGATCAAGAAACAAGACAAAGGTCACTATTACTACTTTGAGATCGAAGCTGATCCTCAGAGCATTAATGCCGTTGCAGCAGAGTTCCTGCTGCAGGGAGAGATCCTCAAGCACCTGTTCGTAGTTAAGTAAGAGACCACACACATCAAGGGGAGTGAACAATGGCAGTAGACATCAATGTCGTCGTATTGGTAGGTCGTCTCACAAGAGACTGTGAGCTCAACTCGACACCGCAGGGTACTTCAGTATGCCGCTTCTCCATTGCAGTCAACAGAAGAAAGAGGACTGGTGACAGATGGGAAGATGAAGTGAGCTACTTCGATGTAGTCCTCTGGGGCAGGTCGGCAGAGACTCTCACCCCGTATCTCCAGAAGGGCCGTCAGGTCTCCGTTGAGGGAGAACTCAGACAGAACCGCTGGGAGCAGGAGGGTAAGACCAATTCAAAGGTTGAGGTCGTGGCCAACAACGTCCAGCTCCTGGGTGGTGGAAACCAGGGTGTTCCGGCTCCTAACCAGCCGTCACGTCCTGAGTCTAGGATGGAGAGCGCACCGAATGTCGGTCCGAGCGGTCCTGAGGCATTTGATGACGGCGACGACATCCCGTTTTGATTGATTTTAGGAGATAACTTATGCCAATGCATGATGAGAAAGAAACAATGAACGCTGAGGCTGGAAGCTTCAGAGATAAGAAGATGGGCGGAAAGCGCACCACTTTCAAGAAAAAGGTCTGCAAGTTCTGTGCACAGAAGATTGAGCCGGATTACAAGAATCCTGACATGCTCAGACGCTGCACAACAGAGCGCGGAAAGATTCTTCCCGCCCGCATCACCGGAACTTGTGCAAAGCACCAGAGAGCTCTCACACAGGAGATCAAGAGAGCCAGAGTCCTTGCTTATCTGCCTTTTGACAAGCAGTAAGGATTAATAAGTGGAGCAGTATGAGGACAGAACGGCGATAAGGAACCTGATTTTTGGAGTTGTCCTGGGCGTGATTCTCTCAAGATTCTCGCTCGGATCAATCTTCATGACGGTTCCCGTTCTCTTGGTGTGCCCGAGGATCAGGAAGGCACAGATAAGAGTCGCATCGTTTGCCTCGCTTCTGCTTGCCGTTGTGGTATGGAGTCTGATAGAGAACAGGCAGATTCTGGGAACAGAATACTGGCCTGTTGTTCTGGTCAGCTTGTACCTGCCGGTGAGCAGTACGGTGGGAGCTGCAGTCTGGGCCATTGGCGCTGACTACAGCAGATCATCCATCAGGAAGTTCTTCTGGGCCTGTATTCCCGTGTTCCTGTTGGGTCTGGCGTTGTCTATTTACTTCGCGTCGGACGCATCGGCACATGTGAGGACGGCTCTGGCAGAAAGCATGCTGTATTATTTCCCTTCAGATTACCTGAATGTGGATTTCAGTTCAGTGCTTTATGCTGTTGTGGACCTGATGATGCTGTTCTTTGCTCCGCTGGGCGTGCTCCTGCTGACATTCCCGATTGTTACTGCTGATGTTAACGTCAACAGGTACAATGAAGATTGGCAGTATGATTTCGCCAACATGAAGCTTCCTGATCCATATGTATGGGTGTTCTTCGCATCCTGGGCGGCATCGCTGATAAGCTATATCGTGTCATCGGTTCCCACGTGGATCCTGGCCATATGCTGGAATGTCGCTCTGACAATGTCCGTGCTTTATGCGGTCGTGGGCGTGTCAATTCTTGTGGCGTTTGCCAGGAGAAGGACCGCGGCGGTCACGGTGGGACGGCTTGTCATACTTGTGGTTCTGGTCTGCTTCATCCCGTTTGTGAACCTGATTGTGATTCTGGGACTTGTCCTTCTGGGTGTCCTGGAGACATGGTTCAGGTTCAGATGAATTTGACTATACTTTATAAGGAGTATTCATATGAAGATCATTTTGAATCAGGACGT
>JAFZUN010000289.1 GCA_017618315.1 Spirochaetales bacterium | reverse complement strand
TGGACGGTCCCGGATTCACGCTCATAGACACACCGGGTTTCAGGGAGATATCGGTTCCGCATGATGACCCGCATCTTGTTGCTCAGTCATTCCCTGAGTTCGTGAAGGCATCGGCAAAATGCGCCTATGACGGCTGCCTTCACATCAGTGAGCCTGACTGCGAGGTCAGAAAACTGGTTGAGAAAGGAAAGATCAATGCCGACAGGTATGAGAGTTACCTGCGCATGTTGGATACGATGGAAGACAGGCTTCCCGTCTGGGGAAGAAACCGAGGCAGGAAATGTTCAAAAGGACAGCAGTAGATCTTGGGCTTGATCTGGTCCTGAAGGCCGTATCAAACCATGCCTTGAGTCCGAACGGGGCTCAAGCTGTGGAAAATGCCATACCCGTATTTCATGAGGATGTTTACTTGAAGCGGCAGAGCCAGGTATCTGCCATTATGTTTGCTATATCCGAGGCCAGCTCTGAGAACAACATGAGGGTTGAGTCATTTCCGGATCTTGCTCCGGTATTTGAGTCAATACTTCGTAATCCAACCATGTCCCTTGAAGGTGAGCAGGTGTTCAATGTGGGCCTCTACATAAGAAGTGCAAGACTTCTGAGGAATCTGCTTGGACTCTCACTGAGGCTGGGATGCAAGGACAAGGACAGCGGCGTTGATTCTGTGATAACAGAGATTCCTGAGAGCCTTCTGTATCTTGAGCAGGAGATATTCAGGATCCTTGAGTCTCCTGGTGTGGTGAAGGAGAATTATCCCACGGTCAAGGCACTGAGGGAGAAAGCGGATTCCAGACGCATGGAGAGAAGCCGTCTGGCTGCGGACCTCATGAGAAGCAACTCATCCATCATGCAGTCCGATGCCGCCGTCATGCGTGACGGAAGAATCCTCTTGCCTGTGCGCAATGAGTCCAAGTCCATGCTTGACGGTTATGTGCAGAGCGCATCATCAAGCGGCGGAACAGTGTTCATGGAGCCTTTCAGGCTTGTGGACATGAACAACGCAGTGATAATGGCCCAGGAGGAGATCCAGCTTGAGATAGCGCGCCTCATCGGTAAGCTCTCCGACATGGTCAAGGAGTCAGAGGAGGATTTGAGAGTCCTGAGCTCACAGGTGACTGAGGCAGATTTTCTCTACGCTTTTGCCTCATGGGCAAAGTCCAATGACTGCTGCAGGGTTCAGATAGGCGAGCCTTCTGTTCCTGGCGACTACAGCTGTAACCTGATACGTGCAAGACATCCGCTTCTGGGTGCTAAATGTGTGCCGATTGACCTATCAGTGCCATCAGGAATAAAGGCTGTGGTTCTCACAGGTCCGAATGCCGGAGGAAAGACGGTCACCATGAAGACAGTAGGTCTGTTCTCTCTTCTGAACCAGATCTGCGGTTATGTCCCTGCATCTGACGGAAGCAGGATGGCGCTTTTTGACAGGGTCTTCACTGATATCGGAGATGACCAGAGCATTGAGAATCATCTGTCAACTTTCAGCGGTCACATGAAGAGCATCGGCTTCATCCTGCGCACCATGACAAAGGATTCCCTGGTGATCCTTGATGAGCTTGGAAGCGGAACCGATCCTCAGGAGGGAGCAGCACTTGCACGCTCAATTCTCGAGTTCTGCACAAAAAAAGGCAGTCTTACCCTCACTACAAGCCATCATGGCGTTCTGAAGCAGTATGCCTATGGTTCTGATATTGTCCTCAATGCATCAATGGAATTCGATGAGAAGACCCTTGAGCCGACCTTCCGCGTCATAGAGGGTCTTCCCGGTGAGAGCCATGCAATTGACACTGCACGTCGCATGAGACTTCCAAAGAGCGTGACCCAGTCCGCGCAGAAGTATATGGGCCAGGAGGCCATGAAGATATCCTCCATCATCCGCAACCTAGAGACCCTCAGGCGTGAGGCAGATGAGAAGAAGGCCGAGCTTGAGAGAAGGCTCAGAGGCATTGAGAATGAGGAGAACCACATTGCCAAGGAGAAGCGAAGACTCCAGGCCTATGAGAACAGGCTCAAGCACCAGAAACTCAATGAGTTCGATGACTTCATGCGTACCTCTCGCCGTGACATGGAGAACATGGTTGCCGAGCTCAGAGCAGGTGAGATAACCCGAGAGAAGACGCTTAAGATGAAGGGGCTTTTCAACGAGCTTCAGGAGAAAGAGGCTGAGCTTAAGGCCTCACTTGAGGCTGAGGAAGAGGCCCTTGATGCAAAGCAGCTTGAGGAGGACAACGCAACTGCTGACAGCGTGGAGCTCAAGGTGGGAATGGATGTGCTCTGCGGTCCCTCAAAGAGAGAGGGAACTGTTGTGCGCAATCTGGGCAAGGGCAAATGGCAGGTGGCAATAGGTCCCATGAAGTTCTCTTTCAAGGAGACAGAGCTCACTGTTCCGAGACGTGTTGTATCTGCGCGCTCATACTCATTTGAGTCTGGTTCTAAATCACCGTCCCCCAAGCTCAGCCTGGATCTCAGGGGCTACAGGCTTCTTGAGGCCCTGGATGCCATTGACACCCAGATTGAGGCCTGCTGCGTGCACGGACTTAAGAGCTTCTCAATCATCCATGGCTATGGTGACGGGATTCTCTCCACAGGCATACACAAGCATCTGGGACAGAATGCCCTTGTGGAGTCTTACCGTTTTGCTCTTCCTGATGACGGTGGACAGGGCAAGACTTACGTCACGCTGAAGTAGGAATGTGAGGCAGGAGCGGTCATGGAGAAGCAGTCCGGAGTTGTTGCACTTAGAAATCTCAAGACAGATAAGGTCTATCTCTTTTACTCAAATGATATTAAGAAAGACTGTGTTGACATGCGCTTCAAGCTTGATCTGGGCATGCACCCATGTGCCTCACTTCAGAAGGACTATGCTGAGACCGGTCTTGAGGTGTTCAGGTTCGACACTCTTGAGTTAACCGAGGATGGGGGTAGGCTGGATGCCCTGAAAGAAGGGCTGGACCTGTATGAGTGAAGAGGGTTAAGAAGGTCAAGAATTCTTGGCGTTATCGTTCTTGATCAGCTGTCTTATGGACTCCACTGCAAGCTGGCAGATCTGCGTGGTGTCATGAAGCTTGGGGTTGTCCATGCCAAGTTTCTCTCGCTCCTGGTTGCCCACGACAAAGAAGACTGAGCCGCAACGCACGCGGAGGAAGCTGGCAACTGTGAAGAGGGCTGCGCTCTCCATCTCTGATGCCAGAGTTCCGAGGCGTTTCCAGGCCTCCCATTTGTTGAGAAGCTCGTAGCTTACCGGCATGATCTCCGGATTATGCTGGCCGTAGAAGGCGTCCTTGCATTGTACTATCCCAAGATGGTGCCTTATTCCCATCTGCTCTGCAGCCTGTTTTATTGCGGTAACCACGTAATAGTCTGCCACGGCAGGGAACTCGATGGGGGCGTATTCGCGGCTTGTTCCCTCCATCCTGATGGCTCCGGTGGCAATCACTGCATCTCCTCCCATGACATCGAGGTCAATCCCTCCGCATGTGCCCATCCTGAGGAATGTGTCTGCGCCGCATTTGTGAAGCTCCTCCATGGCAATCGATGCGGACGGGCCGCCGATTCCGGTGGAGCATACGCTTACGGGAGTATCGCCGATATAGCCTGTATATGTCACGTATTCCCTGTAGTCTGCAACCTCTTTGGCGTTCTCAAGGAAACCTGCAATCACTGGCACTCTTTTGGGATCTCCGGGAAGGATGACATATTTTCCTACATCGCCTTTCTTGATTCTCAAATGGTACTGGATTCCTGTTCCGTTCATGTAATCAGACATTATTTATTCCTCCCGTTACATAATTCCATTATTTAAGCAGAGATTCCAATTTGTCTAGGTCTTCTTCAGTCGTGGACCAGCTTGTGGCAAATCGCACAGCGGTGTGATCATCATCGACTATCTCCCATCTCTCGAATCCGACATCTTTTCTGAGCCTCTCGATTGTAGTGTTGTCCAGGATGACGAACTGCTGGTTGGTGGGGGATTCAAGGAAGAATGGGATTCCGGCGTTTATCATGATGGTCTTGATTCTCTCAGCCATGTCAATGGCGTGCTTGGCGATCTTGAAGTAAAGCCCGTCCGTAAAGAGGGTATCGAACTGGACCCCCAGAAGGCGTCCCTTGGCAAGAAGTGCTCCGTTCTGCTTCTTCATGGTCAGAAAGTGCTTGGGCTTGTTGTTGTGCGTGAAGACCACAGCTTCTCCGCAGAGCGCACCCACTTTGGTGCCGCCGATGTAGAAGACATCACAGAGGCGTGCGATGTCAGGCAGAGTGACATCGGTCTGGTAGCTCATCAGGCCGTAACCGAGTCTTGCTCCGTCCAGAAAGAGGTTGAGCCCGAACTCATGGCAGGTCTCTGATATCTCTGTAAGCTCGGAGAGGGAGTAGAGTGTTCCGTATTCCGTTGGATGAGAGATGTAGACCATTCCGGGGAAGACCATGTGGTCCTTGGCATCCTGCTTCTCAAAGACCTCCACAAAGCTTCTGATGTCCTTGGCCTGTAGTTTTCCCATGATCTGAGGAAGCTCAAAAACCTTGTGACCTGTATATTCTATGGCACCTGCCTCATGGCAGCTTATATGGCCTGTCTTGGCGGCAATGACGCCTTCATAACGCTGAAGCATGGCTGCAATGATGGTCTGGTTTGTCTGTGTGCCTCCGCAAATGAACTCGACCTGAGCATCCGGAGCATTGCATGCTGCCTTTATCTTTTCCTCAGCTGATGCGCAGAACTTGTCCGCGCCATAGCCTGAGACCTGCTCGAGATTCGTTCTCTCAAATGCTTTGAGGATTTCAGGCGTGCATCCTGTGGTGTAATCTGACTCAAATGTAAGCATAAATCTCCCCTGTTGAAGTGCAGGAAAATGATGGCATTGAGGTACTGCTTTGTCAATAAAAAAAGAGCGTTCCATAAATGCCCACTTGGAACGCTCAACTTCACATTGAAAAAAATTAAGAGAGTTATGAAGTGATTTTAGTTTACGCTTGTGTCAAAAAAATGTCAATAAACTTTTTAAAAATTTTCAATGAAAAAGATGAAAAAATTTTTTTGGTAATGGAAAAGCCTTAAATATAAAATGAAGTCATTTTAACCTATATAAGGTTGAGAAAAATCAATCATTATTCTAGTATAAAAAAAGATTATTCCAAGGATGGTTCAGAATGGAGATTCAGATTCAGGATTTGGTCCAGTCAATCAAACGTGACGGCATTGAGGAGGCCCGCAAGGAGGCCGATGCCATTGTTGCCGCAGCAAAGGTCCAGGCGGAGGAGATAATCGCCGCATCTAAGGCCGAGGCTGAGAAGAACATTGAGAATGCGAACCGCGAGATCGAGAGCTCAAAGGCCCTTATCAAGCAGGCCGAGCGTGATGCTATTCTCTCAGTCAAGAAAGAGCTTGCGCTTGTGATTGAGCGTATTCTTTCCCAGAAGGTGGCAAAGGAGCTTACGGAAGAGAGTCTTGCTAAACTTGTTGTGGCCGCCATCAACGGAGATGACCCGGCAAAGTATTCAGTTGAGATCGGCAGTGCAAAGGCATCACTTAAGAGCGCCCTTGCCAAGGAGATTGAGAAGGGTCTTGAGATCCATCCTGTGAAGGGTGCAGGCATGAAGCTCTGCTGCAAGGACGGCTCAGGTTTCTATGATTTCTCAGACGAGGAGATTGCAGCTCTTCTCAGGCCGTTTCTTGGCGAGATGAAGATCTGAGGAGGTCAGATGCCTTCCCGGTATTATTTTCTTGCAAGTCTTCCAATGCTCAGGTTCCAGGACCATGCTCCCATCTCTTGGGAGAACTTCCTTTCCGAGGCAAAGGGAAACATCTCCAACGCTGATTACGCTCTGCTCTGCAATCTGGACGGCGGATCAGACTGCGGCAATGCTTTTCTTAGATCATGGAACAGCATGAACCGCGGTCTTGACGGTGCCGTCAATGATCAGAGGAAAGCCACGCTTGGCCGTGATGACTCATCCGGTGTCGCGTTCAGGGATCTGGACGTCGAGCAGGCAGGCAGCGCAGCGTTCTCGGCAAAGAACCCTCTCGAGGCAGAGCTGATTCTCCTGAAGTTCAGATATGACTGGCTTGATAGGGAGAAGGGCTTTGAGCCTTTCTCGGAGAAGGCGCTTCTAGCGTATGCGCTTCAGCTTAGGATCCTGCTGAGAAAGGATCTGTTTACTGTTGAGTCGGGGAACCAGGAGTTCACCAAGGTCTTCGACAAACTGCAGAAAGATATTATTACGGATTAACGGAGTGAATATGGCAAAGACAATTGGACATGTGGCCGGTGTGAACGGAAACCTTGTCACCGTTAGCTTTGATGGTGCCATCTCCAAGAACGAGGTCGCCTTCGTGCATGTGGGCGATACCAGGCTCAAGGGAGAGGTCATCAGGATCAACGGAAGCAAGGCCAGCATGCAGGTCTATGAGATGACTAACGGAATCCAGGTAGGAGATGAGGTGGAGTTCTCCGGTGAGCTCATGAGCGTTGAGCTCGGTCCCGGACTTCTGACCCAGATCTACGACGGACTTCAGAACCCGCTTCCGTCACTTGCGGAGAACTGCGGATTCTTCCTTCAGAGGGGTGTCTACCTTGATCCGATCCCCAACAAGGACTGGGAATTCACTCCGGTCGCTAAGGTCGGTGACACACTCAGACCTGGCGATACCTTCGGAACTGTTCCCGAGGGAATCTTCACGCACAAGATCATGCTGCCGTTCGGCTTCGAGGACATCGGTTGGAAGATCGCCTCGATAGCGGAGAAGGGCACCTACAACGTCAGGGACACCGTGGCAACGGTCGTAAGCCCGGACGGTGAGGAGAAGAAGCTCTCCATGGTCTTCAGCTGGCCGGTCAAGAGGGCCGTCGGCTGCTACGACGAGCGCCTCAGACCCGACGAGACACTGATCATGAAGATCAGGA
>JAFZUN010000288.1 GCA_017618315.1 Spirochaetales bacterium | reverse complement strand
GGAGGAATCCTGAGGAACATGGATGCCAACCTTGAGGAAGCGGCGACTATACTGAAGGCCACAAGAGCCAAGATAATCAGGAAAATCACACTCCCGATTGTTCTTCCGGCCCTCATGTCCACATTCCTGCTGGTGTTCTCAAGCAGCATGAGCGCTTATGCGGTGCCTCAGTTCCTGGGTGGAACCGGAGGCTTCAGGGTCCTGACCACTACACTCAAACAGTTCATCACCAACGGATGGTATGGTCAGGGTTACATCATGGCCATCTTCATGATCATCTTCGGTCTGGCCATCCTGGGAATCAACCAGAGAGTCACTGGAAGCAGAAAGACCTTCACAACTGTTACAGGAAAGAGCGGACAGATCTCATACATCAAGCTCGGTGTGTGGAAGTGGATTGCCGCGGTGATCCTGATAATCGTCTGCTCGTTCTGCTCCTTCATGCCGTTGATCAGCTTTGCGCTGGAGTCATGCACCATGATTCCCGGAGATTACAGCACGCTTACTCTCAAGTTCTGGTTTGATCCTGGCTTCCCGCTTCAGAACGGCCTTCACGGTCTGTTCCATGAGACTCAGGTCTGGTCCGCGTTCAAGAACAGCCTGATTCTCTCACTCAGCTGCTCGCTTATTGCCGGAACACTGGGAATTCTCATCGGTTATGCCGTCTCCAAGAGAAGAGGAACAAGGCTTGCCAAGCTCGCAGACAATCTGGCGTTCCTGCCGTATCTCATGCCGTCAATGGCCATGGGTGCCGCGTTCCTTGCAATCGGCGCCGCAATGGGTCTGAGCAAGACCATGGCTCTTCTGGTGCTGGTCGGATCAATCAAGTATCTGCCGTTCGCCTCCAGAAGCGGAATCAACGCCATGCTCCAGCTCTCCGGTGAGATTGAGGAGGCTGCCCTCATAGTCAACGTCCCATGGTGGAAACGCATGCTGAGGATCATCTTCCCAATTCAGAAATCAACATTCATATCCGGATATCTTCTTCCGTTCACATCCTGTATGAGAGAGCTCTCACTGTTCACACTTCTCTCATCCGGTTCAATCTACCTTATGACCACTCTTCTTGAGTACTGGCAGATCTGGTGCTACCAGAGTGCCAACGCCCTGAACCTGCTCATTGTCGTGACGGTTCTGGCAATCAACCTGTTGGTCAACAGGCTTACGGGAGCAAGTATAGACAAGGGCGTAGGAGGTTAATATGCCAGAAATCAGACTTGAACACGTTACAAAACGTTTTGAGAAATTTGTTGCCGTTGATGATCTGAACCTTCATATCAACGAGCATGACTTCATTACTTTGCTCGGTCCGTCAGGATGCGGAAAGACCACGACACTCAGAATGATCGCTGGTCTTGAGACCCCCACGGAGGGCAAGATCACAATCGGGGACAAGGTCGTCTTTGATGCGGCCACAGGAGTGAACGTCTCACCTGCCAAGAGAGACATCGGATTCCTTTTCCAGAACTATGCTCTCTGGCCCCACATGACAGTCTACCAGAACATCGCGTTCGGACTTGAGAACCTCAAGTGGAAGAAAGAGGACATCAAGGTCCGCGTCCAGGAGATGCTGAAGATGCTGAAGATCGAGGAGTTCGTGGGCCGTTACCCGGCTGAACTCTCCGGAGGTCAGCAACAGAGAGTTGCAATCGCAAGGACCCTTGCCCCGAAACCGCAGGTTCTGTTCATGGATGAGCCTCTGTCCAACCTGGATGCCAAGCTCAGAAGTGAGATGAGAACTGAGCTCAAGAGACTTCATTCGGACTCCAACTCCACGTTCGTTTACGTCACACATGACCAGTTGGAGGCAATGACCCTTGCAACCAAGATCTGTCTGATGGAGAAGGGTGTGCTTCAGCAGTATGATCCGCCGCTTACAGTCTACTCAGAGCCTGCAAACAGGTTCGTCGCTGACTTTGTCGGAAACCCGACAATGAACTTCATCAATGCCAAGGTCTCGGATTCTGTGGTCGAGTTCCTCGGAGTCAAGGCGAAGTTCACTCCTAACGATCCTAAGGAGAAGATCAGTGCCTCTGAGGTTATTCTCGGAATCAGGCCGGAGTTCTTCACCATCAAGGAAGGCGGTAAGATCAAGGCCACTGCATACTCCACGCTTCCTTCAGGAATGGAGACCACG
Source organism: Spirochaetales bacterium (assembly GCA_017618315.1). Taxonomy (GTDB): domain Bacteria; phylum Spirochaetota; class Spirochaetia; order Sphaerochaetales; family Sphaerochaetaceae; genus UBA9732. The sequence goes on along the minus strand of JAFZUN010000288.1, from coordinate 3,574 downwards.
GTCAAGGTCAAGCTTGCAGATGAGCTTATCTCCTCTGTCGTTTTCGGTGCAATCGACTATAAGGTCGACCAGCCGATTGACTGCGACATCATCGGAGACCAGATCTGCATATTCGACAAGGAATCCACCAAGAGGGTTTCAATCGGAAAGCTGGAAGTTCTCTGATGTCATTGAGATTCAGGAGGGCTGTCATCTTGGCAGTCCTCCTTTTTCTTACATTTCTAATAGCCTCCTGCTCAAAGACCAAAGAGATAGCTGTGCATTCTGAGGTCTTCTACTCATACTTTGACACAGTCAGTGAGATTTCCAGCTATGCTGGAGATTCTGATGCTGTGTTTCATGAGAACGCGGCTGCAGTCTCCGAACTTCTTGATCACTGGCACAGGATGCTGGACATCTACCATGAGTATGAGGGGATCAACAACCTCTGCACTGTCAACAAATGCGCGGGAGGAGAGGCTGTTAAGGTCGATAGGGACCTAATTGATTTTATCCTTTATGCAAAGGACATGTGCGTTCTAACCTATGGAGAGATGGATATATCATTAGGGGCAGTCCTGCGGCTGTGGCATGATGCAAGAGGTGCTGATGTTCCATATCTTCCATCAATGGAAGAGCTTGAGGAAGCCTCCAGACATGTCGGATTCGACAATCTTGAGATTGATGTGTCTGCATGCACATTACGTCTGACAGACTCTTCTGCCAGCCTTGACCCCGGAGCTCTGGGCAAAGGATATGCTGCGGAGAAAGCAGCGCAGATGCTTATCTCACAGAATGTCACAGGTTATGTCATTAACCTTGGCGGAAATATAAGGTGCATCGGCACCAAGGCGGACGGAAGCCCGTGGATCACGGGAATAAGGGATCCTGGGAATCCTGAGAAGCTTGCGGTGACACTGAAGATTTCAGATTGCTCCTGCGTCACAAGCGGAGGCTATGAGCGCTATTTCACCGTGGACGGCACCCGATATCCGCATATCATTGACAAGGATACCCTGATGCCTGCAACAGGTTTTGCTTCAGTCTCCGTGATATGCAAGGACAGTGCGCTTGCAGATGCCCTTGCCACCGCGCTGTTCTGCATGAGCTACGAGGACGGACTTGCCCTTGTGTCTTCCCTGGATAATGTCCAGGCTCTCTGGATATCCGATGATGGTTCTCTGAGATACACAAAAGAGCTTGCCCCTGTTATACTGTGATCATGAACAGGAAACATACGACCTTAGTCAGGGATACTCTGCTCATTATTACTCTGCTACTGATTGGCATTATTCTTCTCTTTGTCTTGAGAGGCCGAAGCAATGAAGGTTCGTATGTGATAATAATGTACCAAAATGAAGAAAAAGCTAGGTTTTCTTTAGCATCTGATGGTATTTATAACATCAATAATGGAAAGAACAGGATAGAGATTCTTGGCGGAAAAGTAAGGATGACATATGCTGACTGCCCTGATGAGCTTTGCATCAGGCAGGGTTGGATTGAATATGACGGGCAGAGCATCATCTGCCTGCCGAACAAGATCACCGTAATGGTCTCAGGAGGAGACAGCTTGGTGGACTTTGTCCTGTGAGGAAAGATGATGAAGACGCGTAAGGTTGCCAGGATAGGGATGCTGATGGCTCTTGCCATGATTCTCTCATATGTTGAGAGTCTTTTTCCCGCGTTCGTGACCATACCCGGGGTCAGGATAGGACTTGCGAACCTTGCAGTGATCTTTGCCCTTTATACATTGGGTTTCGGGGAGGCCTTTGCCATATCGCTTTTAAGAGTTGTCCTTTCCTCCCTGCTTTTCGGCACGGTGCTCTCACTTGCTTATTCCGCCGCAGGAGCCGTCCTGTCAATCATTGTGATGTCTCTTCTGAAACGCACCCGGCTTTTCGGTGTGGCTGCGGTGAGTGTTTGCGGGGCTGTGTCACATAACCTTGGACAGATAGGTGTGGCATGCCTTATACTAAATGCAAAAGGTCTGTTATACTATATTCCGGTGCTGGTGATATCCGGCATCGCATCCGGACTGATCATAGGTCTGACCGCTTCTGTTCTTTTAAACAGGATCGGCTCGGGACAGGAGGGGATTGAAGATGGAAGACAATGAGAAAAAGACTGAAGAACTGAGGCATGAGCCCAAAGACAGGTTCTCTCCTGTTTTCTTTGAGGTCGGCGGAACAATGGGAAAGATCGAGAGGGCCATCCATTGGGCCACATCGATCATAATGCTTCTTCTGACGGTCCTGATACTGGCCGGAATCATTGTCTCCACAGTAAGGATTCCCGATCTGTTCAGGAACCTTTTCTCAGGCTCTCCGAACTCACTTCTTACTCTGCTTGAGTTCGCGGCAGAGGTGATAATGGCCATTGAGCTGATTCACGTGATAATCGCACAGAACATGGAGTCTGTGATTGAGATACTGATGATTGCATTCACCAGGGAGCTTGTTATAAGACAGTGGGAGATGTGGGAGCTCCTTATCGGTGTGGCAATCATCGGCGGACTGTTCGCTGTTCGCAAATACCTTGTGAAGAATAAAGACCAGTGATATGTCGTTCGCCTGCATTGAGGATGTCTGCCATTCCTACGGGAGTACTGAAGTCCTAAGCGCCTTGAGCCTCAGGATAGAGTCGGGCAGGTTCACTGTTCTTGCAGGGCGAAACGGATCAGGAAAGACAACAGCAGCCAGACTTCTCAATGCATTGATAATACCTGAAAAGGGCAGGGTGATAGTTAACGGCTTAGACAGTAGGGACAGATCCTCCATTCCTGAGATCAGAAAAAGAATCGGTCTTGTATTCCAGAACCCTGAGAACCAGATAGTGGCTGACACTGTGGAGGATGATGTGGCCTTCGGACCTGAGAACCTTGGCCTGTCATCATCTGAGATACGCCACAGGGTCGATGTTAGCCTAAAGGCAATGGGACTGTATGAGAGGCGCCTTGATGATCCATCATCCCTCTCGGGCGGGCAGAAGCAGAAACTCGCCATAGCCGGAGTCCTTGCCATGAGACCTAAGTGCATTGTCCTTGACGAGTCACTCTCCATGCTGGATCCTCCCAGTAAGACAGAGATTCTTCATCTTCTTCGCAGGCTGTGTGATGAGGACGGTCTTTCTGTCCTGTTGATCACCCATGACATGGAGGAGGCTGCCTTCTCAGACTATGTCTATGTCATGGACGAGGGCCACGTTGTAATGAAGGGAAACACATCAGAGATCCTGTCTGATGAGGCGAATTTGAGGCTTCACGGACTCAGGATACCTGCAGTATGCTCTGTGACATCAAAGCTCAGGGAAAGGGGATACAGTATCAGCGCGGATATAATGACAGAGGAGGGGCTTTTCTCCTGTCTTGGAGGCGCATCATGCTGAGAGATGTCACTCTGGGCCGTTACTATCCCGCACAATCCGTTCTGCATGCCCTTGATCCCAGGACCAAGCTTGCTGCCCTGATCATCTACATTGTCACAGTCTTCATGGCAGGCACACCTCTGGCCTTGGCACTTACCTTTCTGGTTCTGTGCATCCTGATTGCTCTCTCAAGGGTCCCTGTCAGATACATGCTCAAGGGGCTTCTGCCTGT
>JAFZUN010000287.1 GCA_017618315.1 Spirochaetales bacterium | reverse complement strand
GACTTCAAGGTCTACAGGATAATGAACGACGGCACGGAGACCTACCGCTACTTCATCTATGAGAATAACACCTACATCACCGACCATGACCTGATAGGCGGTGAGGTCTTTGTCCTCAGAACCGATGACAACAAGCACGAGATCTTCATCACAAAGACTTATGTGGAAAAACTTTATCCCGAGACAGGCTTTAAGGCCTACTCTTTCTCAAGCGACAAGCTTCCCGAAAGCATCTACGTCACCTGGACATGCATCCAGAGTGACTGCGCGGGCGATGTCCCCTGCACCGTCTTTGATTTCGGACCGGATTGCCCGGTGACAAACATGAAGGTCTACAGGATCAAGGCTGACGGAACCGAGGCCTACAGGTACTTCAAGTACGCAGATGGAGTCTATATTGCTGATACCATTCTGGAGGAAGGCGAGTCGTTTGTGCTGAGGACAATCGGAAACACCCACGAGGTATATGTCACTCTGATCTGACAAGGTCTCTGATCACCTCAGCTGCCATCATCAGGCCAGCCACCGACGGTACAAAGGCCACACTTCCGGGCACATGCCTGGAGCCCGAATCAATAGAGGCCGTGGCTGGCTCCTCCGTGGAGAAGACACACTTAAGATGATTAATTCCTCTTTTTCTGAGTTCCTGGCGCATTACGCGGGCAAGCGGGCAGACGCTTGTCTTTGAGATATCAGCTATCCTCAGCTTTAAAGGGTCAAGCTTGTTGCCTGTTCCCATGGATGAGATTATCGGCACATTGGCCTCATTTGCCCTCATGACCAGCTCAATCTTGGCAGAGACCGTGTCTATGCAGTCCACAACATAGTCATAATCAGAAAGATTGATCTGATCTGCCGTCTCAGGAAGATAGAATATCTTATGCTTTCTCACAATGCAATTGGGATTGATGTCAAGAACTCGCGCATGTGCCACATCAACCTTGTCTTTTCCCACTGTCGAGTGAAGGGCATAGATCTGGCGATTGATGTTCGAGAGGCTTACCTCATCATTGTCCACAAGATCCAAGTGCCCCACTCCGGTTCTGGCTAGAGCCTCAACGACATAACCGCCCACGCCTCCGAGGCCGAAGACAATTACTCGTGATGAGGCAAGCTTTTCAATGGAATCATTGCCTATAACCAAGATAGATCTTGAGAATTCCTCAGGCATCTGCTTTCTCCATGACATCAAATATCAGTTTCCAGACCTCAGGATCCTGCTCCGTCATGCGCATGAAATCCTTCTCGTCCATGAAGGCTTTCTTCTGCTCGAATGTCTTGAGTTTTCTCTTCTTCACCATGTACTCATAGGTACCGAAAGATTCGCGCATGTATTTGACTGCATCGAAAGTGTAGTTGGGATTATGGAACTTGCCTTCTGTGGCAAAGTATGTGACGTTGGGGTTATTGATGCGGGACTGCACATACCCCAGGCCGGTGCCAAAGTCTGCCATCTGGTCATCCTTGGAGTGGATCCAGAATACCTTCACCGCAGTATCCTTGAAGGCATCGACGCAGTTAGTTTCCGCATAGTCGGGGTTCACGCGTTTTTCGTGGCGCATGATGCTCTTCTTGAACAGCTTCATCTTGCCTCCGAAGCCTGCATCTGAGAACGCATCTATGCTTGCAAAGCCAGATATCACGGTCACGGACTTTATGTTTCTCTGCCTGAAGTTCAGGATGTTTGCCGTTGCAAAGCCGCCCCAGGAATGACCGATTATGTGGATATTCCTGTCCTTGAGTTCATCTTCCTTCTCTATCCAGTCCATACAGGAGACAAGATCGTTGACACTCTCTGTAAGCCCGCGGATATCCTCTCCGTCTGATTCCCAGCATCCAATGTTGTCGTATCCCAGAACCTCATAGCCTTTCTGACAGATTGTCTCAATCTCACGCATATAGGAGCGGTGTCCGCCACCCATGCCGTGGCAGAAGACAACCAGACTGTCTGTCCTTGCTCCGGGATAAGAATAAATGTTGCCGCGGATGCTCAGGTTCTGAGGGGTCTGGAACTGCACAGGTTTTGCATCAAGGCCCGGGAAATCCTGATATGAGAGATAATGGATGATGTGGTCATCGTCATAACGTCGGACAAAGGCTTTCTTATAAATCAGTTCAGCAAGGCTCATGTCGCACCCCCGCAATCATCATAATCCAAAGAGCCTTTCTAATCAAACTGATATCTGCTACCATTTGGCTATGCAGTACCTTTACAGCTCGCAGCAGTCACTTGAGATGGACAGACGCTCACAGGATGATTGCCATATTCCAGGTCTCACCTTGATGGAGAATGCATCTGCCTCCGCATACAGTCTGATCCGAGAAGATCTTCTCTCGGCATGCAGTATTGTCTTTGTAGCTGGCGGCGGAAATAACGGAGGAGATGCCCTGACTATGGCAAGGTTTGCTTGGCTTGACAGCATCAGAAACATCAGAATCCTCTCCGCATCCTATGGCAGATGCACTGATCTGAGGGACATCCAGATGAATGCCGTGAAGGAGCTTGGAATCCCTGTCTTTGATGAGATTGATCCAGCTCTAGAAGGTGCAGATCTTATCATTGACGGGCTTTTAGGCGTAGGGCTCAAGGGAGAGCCAAGAGAACCATATGATGGTCTGATTGCTAGAATAAACTTAAAAAAATGTAAGGTTATCTCGCTTGATGTGCCATCAGGCATGGGTGATTCAGTTCCTTATGACAAATCTATCAAGGCGGATAAGACCATCTGCATGGGTGTACTGAAGAGTGCACTTTATCTGCCCTGGAACCGCGATTTTTCAGGTGAGATTCTTATAACAGATCCAATCTTTCCTGCGTCTGTAGTACCCGAATCAGATATAAGGCTTTTAGATAATAAGGATCTCTTACCAATTCATTTCAAAGGTTCTGATTATAAACGTACCAGAGGCAACATAGCCATTATCGGTGGAAGCGGAAGGTTCACTGGAGCTGTCACTCTGGCAGCCAGAGCCGCCTTCCATTCAGGTGCGGGTCTTGTTACTG
>JAFZUN010000286.1 GCA_017618315.1 Spirochaetales bacterium | reverse complement strand
CACCGTAACGCTTCACACCGAGACGCTGTGCATTAGAATCTCTTCCGTTCTTGGATGAACCACCACCTTTATGATGAGCCATTGATTGCCTCCCTTAAGCGTTGACCTTGTTGATCGTGAGAATCGAATACTGCTGTCTGTGACCCTGGGTCCTGCGGTATCCCTTTCTTCTGTGATACTTGTAGACACGAACCTTGTCGTCCTTGATGTTGGACTGAAGTGTGGCTACAACGCTGGCACCCTTGACATAAGGAGCGCCGAACTTGACGTCATCTTCCTTAACAACTGCAAGAACAGAATCATAGGTGACCTTTGCGCCGACTTCTGCATCAACCAGGTCAACTCTTACAGTCTTACCCTCTTCTGCCTTGTACTGCTTTCCAAGAATTTCTACGAGTGCGTACATTAAACACATCCTTTGAATTTGATTTGCTCACTCGTTATACAACCTTGCACAAGTTTATTCCATAGAAAAGGAAAAGAAAAAGAAGAAAAAGTGATTGACTAACTAACGTTCGGTAGTTTTCAATACACATATGAGCACCAGAGATGATATTATTTCAGCCATGCTGAACCTAGGAGAGGAGAAAGGCCTGGCAAACGTCAGCCTCTCGGATGTGGCACTTGAGGTAGGAATACGCAAAGCCAGCATTTACAGCCATTTTGAGAGCCAGCAGGCTATCATTGACGCAATGCTTCAGTATTGCCATGAGGAAATCGGCAAGAAATCATTTCTTGTAGACTTCAAGGCAAAGGACGCAAGGAGCATGCTTGTCTCGCTGTTCGACAACATCATCAAGGTTTTTGCTGAAAAGCCTATATCATCCTTCTTCTCAATCGTTCAACAGCAACGCATGTTTGATGAGTCATTTGCTTACGAAGACAGAATGATATCATCCATGATCAACGCCAGAATAAGGATCGCACTAGAGTTCTGCGTACAGAGAAGCTGGCTGGACATAAAGGACACAGACTTCGCCGCAGACCTCATGACCGCAGCGGTAATGCGCAAGATCTGCGATGTACTCTCCGATTCAGCAGACTGGGAGACAGACCGCCTTGCCGATGGTCTTCTGGTTTTGTTTTTGTGAGATCACATCTTCTCGAGGAACGGAATTCCGACAAGATCAAAGGCGTTCTTCATGACCTGCAGGACCATCTCGCAGAGGCAGACACGCGCCTTGACCAGCGCAGGAGTCTCAGCCTTCAGGATCTGGTTGTCATGGTACCAATGGGAGAAGCGCTTTGACATGTCATAAAGATAAGCGCAGATGACGCTCGGGTCATACATGCGGCATGCCTTGGCAACTGTCTCCGGGAAAGCACCGATTAGCTTGATCAGCTCCCTCTCGTCCTCAAGGGAAAGTATTGACGGGTCGAACTCCATGGAATCATACTCACTTCTCACCTCATCGTACTTTCTCAGCATGGATGAGATTCTGGCGCCCATGTACTGAAGGTACGGTCCCGTGTTGCCGTTGAATGAGAGGGACTCCTTCGGATTGAACACAAAGTCCTTATTCGGGTCGAACTGAAGGATATAATAGTTCAACGCACCAAGAGCGATGTCATGGGCTGTCCTGTCAACATCCTCAAGCTCACTGTCACGCCCCTTCTCAATTATCTCATCACGGGCCATCTCGGTAAGTGACTTGATCAGGTCATCGGCATCTACAACTGTGCCCTCGCGGCTCTTCATCTTGCCCTCTGGCAGGAAGACCATTCCATATGAGAGATGGTGCAGGTCCTTTGCCCATGGATAGCCAAGCTTGTCCAGCACATGGAACAGGACCTTGAAATGGTATTTCTGCTCGCTTGCCACAACGTAGATCAGGCTGTCGAACGGCCAGTCCTCATGACGGTTGATTGCGGTTCCGATGTCCTGGGTGATGTAGATTGAGGTACCGTCCTTTCTGAGAAGAATCTTCTTATCAAGGCCTATATCAGCATTATCTATATAAATTGCACCATCTTCAGCCTTCTGGAAGACACCGCGCTCAAGACCTTCAAGTACCTTGTCCTTTCCTAGCTTGTAGGTATCACTCTCATAGTAGTACCTGTCAAATGAGATTCCTGTGTTCCTGTAGGTCTCATCCACCCCGTCCAGAGTCCACCGGTTCATCTTCTTCCAGAGTTCAATGACCTCCGGCACACCCTTTTCCCAGTCACGCAGCATTGCCTGAGCCTCAAGATCCGGGGCATTAATAGCCTTGGCCTTGGCCTCAGCCTCCTCAGGCTTCATTCCCTGAGCAATGAAGGAGGCGACATCTTTATCCAGGACCTCTTTCTCCCACTGGGCAAAGCGGACGTAGTAATTGCCGACAAGGTGGTCACCCTTGATTCCGGATGACTCGGGAGTCTCACCGTTTCCGAACTTCTTATAAGCCAGCATCGACTTGCAGATATGGACTCCCCTGTTGTTGATCAGGTTGACCTTCATGACCTCGGCACCGCCTGCCTTGAGAATCTGGCTCATGCTCTGTCCGATGCAGTCGTTTCTCACATGTCCAAGATGAAGTGGCTTGTTGGTGTTGGGACAGCTGAACTCAATCATGACTTTCTTCTTTCCGAGAAGGTTTGTCTTTCCGTAATCATCAGCCTGACTGACAATCTGCTTGTAGAGGTCACTGACCATCTTGTCCATGTTCAGGCGCACGTTCATGTAAGGACCTGCGGCAAAAGCCTCTCCGTCAGGTTTCCCCTCAAGTGCATTGATGTCAGCTGAAAGCTCCTGTGCAAGGATGTTGGGTGCCTTGGAGAATGCCTTGGCAAACGCAAAGAGCGGGAATGCAAGATCGCCAAGTTCCGGTTTGGGCGGAATCTGAATCACGACATCCTGGAGCTTTCCCTCATGTCCTGACTTCTCATATAAGTTCTGAAGCCTGTCCTGAACAAGTTGTGTCCACTGTGCTTTGTCAATCATCTCTTTATCCTTTAGTCCTTACACTGACTTCTCCTGTGGAGAGTACTGTCTCTTTTCCGTCATCGCCTATCACATGCAGGTAGCAAGAGTCATCTATGGATGCCGCAATCCCGGATCCTGTAACGGCTCCAGCCTTCAATATTAATACTTTGTTTCCGATAATTGTGCTAGAGCCTTTGTATTCCTCAAGCCAGTTTTCATCATCCTTGTAAACTAGAGAGTATACATTCCTGATCAAGGCATCAATGAAGACCCTGATCGGAGGAGCATCTTGCGGGCAGTCATACAGAGAACAGGCGATTTCCCTGACATCATCAGGAAATTGATTTATATCAACGGCATAGTTCACACCTATTCCAAGAACCGCTTTGTCTCCATAGCCTTGTGCCAGGATGCCGCAGACCTTCCTGTTTTTATAGATGATGTCATTCACCCATTTTATGCCGCATTCCTTGTTGCAGACCTGTTTGATTGTCCTCCTGACAGCAACTCCGGCCTTTGCCGTGAGGAAAAAGCCTCCATCGAGTTGTGCGGCAGGCAAAAGCATACTCACATAGACTCCACCCTCCGGTGATGAGAAGCTTCTGCCCAGCCTGCCTCTGCCGCTGCTTTGTCGTCTGGCAACGACAACAGTGCCGCACGCGGCACCATCCTTTGCCATGTCCATCAGAAACCTGTTGGTTGAGTCTATCTCTTCAAGCTCATGAATCCTAATCTCCGGAAGTGCGCTCACAGAATCACCTCCGCAAGATCCTTGCTCTTGATTCGGACCTTGAACAGATCTCCCACTGATGCATTGTCCGGAGCTCCTGACACATCAAGCTTGAGATAATTTCCGGTAAGACCATGCCACTTTCCCAGCCTGCGGGCCTCGAGAATCACCTCGGCATCCTTTCCGACCTGACGGCTGACATAGGCGGCATTGAGCTCAGAGGAGAGATTACGCAGAATCAAGGCCCTCTCGTCCCTGATGTTCTCAGGAACGCGGTCACGCGCCTTCTCAAGTGCAGTGTCAGGTCTGGGGCTGAACGGGAAGACATGCATGAGCGCAAAGCCGTGACGTTTCAGGAACAACCTGGTTATCTCAAACTCCTCATCGCCTTCTCCCGGGAGACCCGTGATAATGTCACAAGCCAGAAAAGGATCATCCTTTATCTGACGGAGCCTTGTTATCACATACTCAAGATGAGAGCTGTCATAGGTGCGGTTTATCCTCTTTATGACCTTGTCGACCGCACTCTGGATTGGGATATGAAAATACGGCTGCATCCTCGGATCCTTGAGCTGATCTAATAGAAGATCATCAATATGGTCAGGCTCCAGGGAAGAGAGGCGGAACCTCATGTCGGGTCCCACAGCACCGAGCAGTTTCTCCAGAAGACCTCCCAGACCTCTTCCGGTATGGTCATACATTGTCAGGTTCACACCCGTGAGAACTATCTCATGATAGCCTTTTTTCTCAATATCAAGAGCTCTTTTAACAACAATCTCAGAATCCAGGCTATTGGATGGCCCACGTGCTATATGCACACGGCAGAAACCGCAGTTGTTGTCGCATCCATCTTGAATCTTCAGATATGATCTGCTGTGATAGCTGAACTCGCTGGGAGCAAAGTCAAAGAGATTACCGTAGCCTTCCCTCCGCTTCTTGGAGAACTCCCTGATTGCAGACAGGACATCCAAGTCATTATGCTCATCCATGAAACCGGCAAGGCCAAGAAGCTCAGGCTTACGCATCAAAGGGAATACAACAACATTATCTGAAAGACCCTCAATCTCTTTTGGGTTCACCTGGGCATAACAGCCGGTGACAAGCACCGGAGCCTGCTTAGCAAAAAGCCGGATCTCACGCCTGGCCTTCTGCTCTGCCTTGCTTGTCACAGTGCAAGTGTTGACGATTATAAGGTCAGCCTTGTCGAATGACTTTACTATGCTGTGATTATTCTTTGAGAAAGACTCCGCCACAGCCTCGCTCTCACACTGGTTCACCCGGCATCCGAGGGTATAGACAAAGACGTTCATTTATCAAGGCTCCTCTTCAGGGCCAGGATCTGGTCAATGCCAAGCCTCTCGGCACGCTCGGTCGGGCTTATCCCGCATTCCGATAGAGCCCTGTCTATGTCCGCGGAGATTTTGCCGGTTGCCTTCAGGTTATTCTTCACAGTCTTTCTCCTCTGGGCGAAAAGAACCCTTACCAGTTCCAGGAAGTCTTTTGCCTCACTATCCGGAACAAGCGGAGTCTCACGCTTTCTCATGACAACCACAGAACTGTCCACGTTCGGGGGCGGGAAGAAGCAGCCGCTCTTGAGCTTGAAAGCCTCTGAGTTCTCATAATCAATCCCTGTCAGTATCGAGAAACCGGAGAAAGCCTCATCCCCCTGCTTTGCGCAGATGCGGTCCACAACCTCTGTCTGAAGGGTGAATACCATTGTCTGCGGGAGACATCTGTTCTCAATGATTGAGGCAATGAACACAGAACCGACGTTGTATGGCAGGTTTGCACAGATTATGTCGGGCTTCCCCTGCTCGGACCAAACTTGTTTCCAGTTCTTGAGGGCATCACCTTCCACAAGCGTGAAATTCGGAACATCGAAATATGCCTGTTCTCGGATGATGCGGCAGAATCCATGGTCAATCTCAAAGGCTGTAACATCTGCACCGGTCTGAAGGAGCTTTGTGGTAAGTGCGCCGATTCCCGGGCCTACTTCCCAGACACGTTTTCCATCACAGGCGCCACTGAGGGCGGTGATTCGGTCTAGCGCACTCATTGAGACAAGGAAATTCTGCCCGAACTTCTTTGTCATGCCCAGGCCATTATCTTCCAAAAGCCTTGTGATTGAGGATATAGAGCTGTAGTCAAAATCCCATATTGCCATTGCAGAAGGGATTATATAGTAATAACTGAATAAGTTGAAGTGTCATAACCTTTTCAACATGTAATATCGATGATGAATACGATTCAATACAAAAAGTGTTATTAACAAAAGCACCATAACCCCATATCCCATCCAGCCTGCTTTCGGGAGGTTCATCAGCAGATCAAACAGCCTGTTCATGAGGTTGAAGACGAATGTGTTGATGTGCAGGAGAAAACCTGCCCTGCCAATGACAAGCAGCAGAATACCCATGATCATGGAAAAAGCCGCAAGAAGACCCGCAATTGGCGATGCGATTATTACAGCCGGACACCAGAATCCGTTATTCAACATTAGCACCGGAACACTGAATACCAGAACCGAAAGCGACGCACTGACTAATGAGGAAGCCCTTCCGATGTATTGGAATAAAACAGCATTAAGATAAGGGGAAAGACCCGTGATAGCGAATATGGCCAGATATCCGTAGCAGCATCCCTGCTCCACCATTGTCATGGGGAAAAGCATCATGTGCAGGAGAAACACGGCAACAGACCTCTCCTTCACAGGCATGAAGAACAGAAAGAAAGACAAAGCGGCCCTGATAAGCGATGCCCTTGGCCCTGCTGTGAGGACAAATGCTGAAACCGCCAGGAATGCCAAAACGCGTGCAGTCTTTCCTTTCCCGAATACAGTCATGCAGATACCTGCAAGTATTCCCAGATGCATTCCGGAAAGCGCAAGCACATGTGCGCAGCCACACTGTCTTGCCTTTTCCTGAATGCTCATCACCCCGCCATCCGCACGCCCGAGAAGAAGCAGAATGCTCAGTAAAGAGGGGTCATCTGGATCTTCTCCCAGAACGCGTTTCTGAAGCCTTGAGATCAGTCTTTCCCTGATGTCATTCAAGGTACTGCGTTTTAGAACCTGAATATCATCATAGATGAACAGATCTCCGGAGAATCTTCCATAGAGCCTTATGTGCACTCCTGCTGATATAATCTGACTCTCTTCTCCAATAACAGAAACGATTCCCGAGGCAGTCCCCTCATCTCCGGTGACGGTAGCGCATCTCTTCATCCGTATCTTCATGATGTGGTTCCCGTTCTTGGTGAAAGAAGAGTCATAGACCACCTGCCCTTCTATACTTGTTATGTAAGCGCTTGGGAAACAGATTTCAACATCAAGGTTCCTGCATGTGATAAAGGCCAACACCGAGGCAACCAGAACCATGAGGGACATAACAGTTGCCTGATGAATCCTCGCAGATGGAAATAAAGCGCCGCAGGCTGAAAGGATGGAAAAGCAAATTACAAAGAAAAGGACAACTATGGATACACAGCCTGCGGTACAGGTTACAAGGCAAAATGAGAGTACTGAAAGCAAAATGGATAGCATCAGGTACTTCATGCCCTTATATACGAGAAAAGTGCCGGAAATATTTCAGCTTTCCGGCACTTTTTTTGATTTTTTTATGTTGTTGGTTCTTTTATCAGTTTGCAGCGGCCTGTGCAAGAGTGATTGCTGCGGTCACAACAATATCCTCTGAGCTACAGCCTCTGGAGAGGTCTGAGACCGGCTTTGCAAAGCCCTGGAGAATAGGACCGTATGCCTCTGCACCTGCAAGTCTCTGAGTGAGCTTGTAACCGATGTTTCCGGCCTGAAGATCCGGGAATACCAGAACATTGGCATGACCTGCGACTGTTGAGCCGGGAGCCTTCTGAGAGGCTACTGACGGGACAATAGCGGCATCAAGCTGGAGCTCACCGTCAACCTTGAGCTCGGGGCACTTTGCCTTGACAAGTGAGAGTGCTGTTGTGACCTTGTCAATCATCTCTCCCTTGGCGCTTCCCTTTGTCGAGTATGAGAGCATTGCCACCACAGGCTCTGCTCCGAGGAATGTCCTGCATGAGAGAGCGGATGCCTCAGCGATCTCGGCAAGCTGCTCTGCTGTGGGATTCGGGATTGTGGCACAGTCGGCAAAGATGAATGTTCCGTCAACACCATACTGCTTCTTGTCTGTCGCCATGACAAAGCAAGATGATGCGCTCTTGATTCCCGGGCGGCACTTGATGATCTGGAATGAAGCGAGAAGGACATTTCCTGTGGTGTTCTCAGCTCCGGCAACCATGGCGTCTGCGTCGCCCATGTGTGTCATCATGGCACCCCATCTGAGTTCGTTGACAATGAGGTCATTGGCCTGCTCAGGAGTCATTCCCTTGTGCTTTCTGAGCTCATAATACTCATTGGCATAAGATGCTCTCTTCTCACTTACGAGAGGATCGACAATCTTGATTCCAGTGAGGTCCACACCGAGTTTCTCCGCGTTTGCCTTGACCTCCGACACGTTTCCCACAAGAGTGACAGAAGAAGCGATCTTCTGGTCAAGAATCATTCTGGCTGCCTTGACAGTCCTTGGCTCAAGACCTTCCGGCAGAACCAGTGATTTCCCGGCCGCAATGGCCTGCGCCTTCATTTTCTCAGCAAATGTCATATTGTATATCTCCTAATTAAATCAGTCTGCTGTTGTTCCTGCAGTGGCGGCAGCCTCTGCCTCCATTGCATCCTCGAACTGCTGCTCGAATAAGGCGAACATCTGATCAAGGTACTCATTGATGTCATCGAATGCAGGTGTCTTGCCGTTCTTTGCGCAATAGAATGCAAGCTGAAGGGCTGTGCGCCTGTATGTGTCATATGAGTTTGCCCTTCCGACTCCCATCGGGAAAATCTCAGGGACTGTCTCAAGATCAGTGAACACATTACTGAGGTAATATGTATAGGAGGAGTCGAATTCATACTCTATAGCCTTGGCGTATTCCTCTACATCACAGCTGTAATAGAAACTCACACGTCCGACATACTCAGGCTCAATGAATGATCCGTAGATGTAATAACTCTCCTCGATTGACTCATCTGTCTCTTGTGCTGCATTCAGGAAGAATGTCACAGGATCCTCAGGCATTAGATAAGCCTGATTGAACTGAAGCACATCAAGGCAATAGATTGTAGGATTGAACCAGAGCGCATCCCTCAGTGAATAACCATCTTCAATGGTTTTGGCTGTAAACTGCCTGTAATAAGTTGGATACTGGTTTTCTTCTGCAAAAACACCCTGCGCAACAAAGATGCAAAGCACAAGTGCAATTGCCAGAACCATGATTCTCTTTGACATCGGAATCCCCCTTTTCTTGTCATTTAGACTAATACTTAGTACATTCTTTTTCAAGAATTCATCATATATACACACGAAACTTCATTTAATCACGCGCAGAATAAAAACCTTCAGATACTCGCTCTCCGGGAATGAAAGCCTTACCGGATGATCCTGTGCCTGTCCCAGAGTTTCAAGCACCTGAACCTCAACCCCTGCATCCTTTGCGCTCCATGCAAGGACTGTCCTGAAGTCCTCACGGGAAAGTGAACCCGAACATGAGCATGTCACAAGAATGCCTCCGTCCTTGATCTTCTCCATTGCCGTTCGGTTCAGATCCTTATATGCCTTCTTGGCATTTTCAAGAGCCTTGATGGTCTGAGCGAGCTTAGGCGGGTCAAGAACTATCACGTCATACTTATTCCGGGGCATTGTTCTGAGATACTCGAAGATGTCCGCCTTCTCCGCGTCAACACGCTCACGGGCATCAGGACCAAGCGTTCCGAGCTCCACATTCAGGTTGACATTTGAGAGAAGCCTGTGCACCGCATCAGATGAGCTGTCAACAGCCTGGACATGCTTTGCTCCAGCTCTCAAGGCATGTAATGTGAATCCGCCCGTGTAGCAGCATCCGTCTAGAACCTCCGCATCACGGACATACTGCTCAAGCCTGATCCTGTTCTCACGCTGGTCACAGTAGAATCCGCTCTTCTGACCGGAGCCCGGAGTCAGACCATAGTACAGACCGCTTTCCCTGATCATGATGTCATCAAGTCTCTCGGACGGTGTGAACCTCTGTCCCTGACGGTAATATTCCGTCACCTCATGAAGGTGCTCGATGGCACAGAATGAAGAATCGGTGTTCAGGATGATCATCTGTGGATGAAGAAGCTCCTCAATGGCTGACACCACAATGGGTCTCTTGTCCCATGCTATGCGGGCGCTCAGGATGATCCTGACAATCTTGCCATAGACATCCGCAGCAATACCCGGGAGCATGTCGGCCTCCCCGTGGATTATCCTGAACGCTGTTGTCTGTGATGCCTTGTCCTCAAAGAAGCGCCGACGCCTGATGATTGATGATCTGACAGTCTCACGCCACCACTCATCATCAGGAAAGCTCTCCTGCTTCCACGAGAGGAGCCTCAGCTGTATGTGGCTCTCGGGATCATAAGCTCCCCATGCGATGAATCTCTGCTCATAGGTCACAACGCTGCATGTGCATGCCTCTGATGGAGCGGTGCCCTCTATTGCCCCGGAGAATACCCATGGATGATGCCTGAGGAGATTCTTCTCCTTGCCGGCCTTGATAACAATCTGAGGAGTATCTGTCATTTTTTCGGGTCCAGGTTCCTGAAGTCGGTCACGTCCTGAGTGTATATGATTCCGATACCAGGTTCGTCAAGGCACTTGAGTGATGAGATTGCATTGACAATCTTATCTGTTTTCTCAGCCTCGCTGAGAATGAGTATCATCTCTTTCTCAGGTACTATCTCCACTCCAAGGAACTTCCCATCATCTGCGGTTCCGGTTCCTCTGGCATGGGTCACCGTGCCACCGCTTGCGCCAGCTTTTCTTGCGGCATCCATGATGTCATCGGCATATCCTGTATTCACGATTATTGTTATCATCTTCCATTTAGAAGCCATGTTTTCCTCCTTCTCGGATCCGAGCAGAGCAACTACTCCCTTAACGCGTCCGTCACTCTGGACCTTTTCTACAATCTTTTCCGCAAGATCACCGCCGATGACCATGAGAATCATCTCCTTTGATGTATCACCCAGTCCCAGGATTCTGAGGAAATTACCGGTCGCGGTTCCCTTTGCGGGAATGATGGTGCCACCGCCTGCACCTGACTCCCTGGCTATGGAGACAAAGCGTCTGGCATGTCCGTTGTTTACTATGGCAATCATTAGATTATTCTGAAGCAGCAGCATTGCGGACCTCCTTCTTGCTTTTCTTTTCCTTTAACCTGAAGATGATCCCCAGGATCTGGATGGCTATCAGAGGTGAGATCGCAATCAATCCCACCAGACCGAATCCCATGTCTGCAGTTCCGGAGACTCCCAATGCGAACGAAAGAAGGAATGATGTGCTCATCGGACCGCTCGCTACTCCGCCTGAGTCAAATGCAATTCCGGTAAATAGCGAGGGAGTGACAAGAGTCATGAGAAGCGACAGCCCCACTCCTATGAAAACGAACCAGAGATAGTTGATTCCGGCCAGGATCCTGACCATTGCAAGAGCAACCGCGACAGCAACACCCATGCAAATGAAGATCATGACCATGGAACGCTTTATTCTTCCGGCAGTGACAGTCTCCACCTGTCTTGTAAGAACCCACACGGCAGGCTCGGCAAAGACGACAATGCCTCCGAACAGAAGCGCCAGCACAACCACAAGCACAGGACTGAAATTCCGGGATATCGTCTTTCCGAGATACATTCCCACCTCGACGAACCCGTAGCTCACCCCGGTAAGGAAAATCACAATCCCGATGAAGCTGTAGAGAATTCCGAGCAGGATGTTCTTTAGCTTGATTTTCGGGAAATGCAGCATGGTGAACTGCAGCAGCATTATTATGGCAAACAGCGGTGCGAATCCTAGAGCAGTCTCCCCCAAAGTCTCCAACAGGACAGATATGAACGATATTGATCCGGACTCCCCCGCAGCCGCAGCGGCCGAACCCGAGCTCTTCGTGGCAAGCATCGCCATGAATGCCACGGCAATAATAGGCCCGATAGACGCAACACCTGTAAGTCCGAAACTGCTGTCGGAGTCATCCTTGGTCGAAGCGGAGACTCCGAGACCAAGTGCAAGAATGAACGGAACCGCCAGAGGCCCTGTCGTTGCACCACTGGCATCGAAGCTGATTGATGCCATCGACTGCCCGATAAACGCCACTAAAATGAAGACAATCGAGTAAAATGCGAAAAGCACCCATTTCAACTTGACTTTCAGGACTGTCCTGAGCAAACCGATATCAACGAATATGCCCAGGCCCAACGCAATCATCAGAATAAGGGTGTTTCCCGGAATTGACGGATTAAGATCATGAACCTGCCCGGCCAGAACAGATACATCGGGCTCTGCCATTGTGACGGCAAAACCGATGATGAAGCCTACAGTAAGCATGAACCAGACATTCCGCTTGTGAGCCAGAACCGAACCCAGTTTCTCACCCACGGGTACCATGCCGATGTCCGTTCCTGCCAGAAAGAGCGAGAGCCCCAGTATGAGCATCACTCCACCCAGAATGAAACGCCAAAGCTTATCGGCACCCAGCGGTGTGATTGTGAAGTTCAGGATCAGGACAATGGCCATTATTGGGAGGACGGATAGCAGTGTTTCTTTAAGCTTTCCCAGCAGATCCATGTGTCACCCGGCTATCATTTCTTTTGTTCGTTTTTCTTGTAGATGTTCTCGATATCGGACAACATGTCTGATGTCTTCTTCTCTGCATCTTTGACAGTCCGGATCACAGGTCCTTGCTTGACCCGCCCTCCATTCACAGCTGAGCTGAAGGCTGCAGACAATCCTGCGGAGAATGCAAGAACAGGCTCCCTGTTTCCATAGGCGACCTCTTTCCTTTTCTTCAGTTCCTTGATATGAATCTGCCTGTATGAGCCACGGCCCTCCTCATAGAGAGGTTTGTGGTTTGATCCGTAATAACCGTAAGACTTGCCATAACCATAGCCGTAACGCTTCTTGGCGTAACTGCCATAGGCCCCATAGTAACCGTAAGTGCCATAGGAGCTCTGGTTCCTTGCCACAACACCATAATAGATGAATCCAAGAAGCGGGGCCTGAAGGAACTCGAGGTCGGCTATGAAACTTGCCAAGGCTCTCTTTGAAGATACACCGGCCCTGACATTCAGGACAAAGCCGTCAAGATGTTTTGCAAGGTGAGTGAACTCGGATCCGTATGAGAGCGGCGGGCAGTCTATGATGACATAGTCATAGACTGTCTTGAGCTTCTCTATTATCGCGTTGAACTTCTCAGAGTTGTACAGGGCATTCGGGTTCCTGGTGCCGGATCCTGGGGGAAGGATATGGAGGTTCGGAATCTGTTCTGTAGGTCTTACTATGCACTTCTCAAGAGGAACATCGTTGATAACCGAGTCAACAAGACCTATCTTTGATCTCTTGAGCTTGAAGAACGCCTCAATAGCTGGCTTACGGAAATCACCGTCAATCAGAAGGACTTTCTTGCCTGTCATGGCATATGATGCCGCAACGTTGCATATGACAGTGGTCTTTCCCTCACTCATATCGGTGGAGTTTATTGACAGAACCTGAATCTTCTTGGGCAAAGAGTAAATGATGTTGTTTGAGATTGCCCTGAAACGTTCTGATACCGACGCATCGGGATCGTTAAGGACAAACAGTGCAGGGAAATCCTTCCTGACCTTATCAACATCCCTTATGAACGGAGTCCAGCCAAGTGACGGCACATCGCGTCCGACAATGTTCTTGATTGTGTCCTCACTGCGGATAGTGTCATCGGTGAACTCCAGGAACAGGCCGAACAGGACACCCATAACTACTCCGCCCACAACCGCTATCGCAAGAATCATGAGCTTTCTCGGACTCACAGGAGATGTGGGCACTACAGCGCCGTCAATCACATTGACATTTCCCACAACCGCGGCCTCGACCATCCTGGTCTCTTCAAGAAGCTGTCTGAGAGAGAGAAGAAGCTGCTCGTAAATCTCGACGTTCCTTTGAAGCTCAAGGTACTTACGCTCCATGAGAGGATAGTCAGCCAGATCACTGTTATAGACATCAATGACGTTCTCGATGGCATCTATCTGCGTCATGACAAGGATGTAATCAGATGCGGCTTTCGCATACGCGGAGTTACCCTGACCCAACAGGGAGACAACCGCATTGAGGATATCTTTTTCCTTGGAAGCCAAGGCGTTCTGAAGCACAAAGATCCTTGATGACTCAGCAGATGATTCGACATTCTGATACATGATCAGCTCTTTGCTGTTTGCCTTGTAATCCTCAAGAAGACCGTCAAGCGAGGCAGTCTTCCTGATTTCATCAACGGAAGGGAGCCTCCCGTCAGTATTCAGGCTTTCCATGAGGCTCTGGGCCTCGATCATCTGGAGCTTGAGCGGCTCTATCTCAAGCTGGAATGATGCGATCTTTGTTGTCAGAAGAGTGTTCTTCTGGGTCATCTGGGTGATTCCGCTCTGCTCCTTGTAATCTGAGAGAGCGACACTTGCCTCCGCAAGGAGGGCCTCTGTGGCAGGAATCTGCGTCTCCAAAAACTCGCGCTGAGCGCTTTTTGAGTTCTTTGCAATACGGGTAAGCATCTCCGTATATGCGTCAAGAACTGCATTGGCAAAATCCGCGCAGAACTGGGCATTCTTGTCAGAGACGGTAAGCTGAATGACCTTTGTGTTGCTTACTGTCTTGACGGAGACCTTCTTTGTGAAATTCTGACCTTTGAGTCCCTTCTCTGAATACGGCACTCCGTCCGGGTCCAGATATTGTGACAGATCAAGCCGGTCTAGGGCGTTCTGAAGGTTCGTGGATGACGTGATGAGCTGCACTTCCGTGTCAATCTTCGAGGAACTTGATGAAGATGTAAGAAGGCTCTCGATTGATGTCGCGTTTGAGATGGGCTCAACCAGTGCGCTGGCGGTCGCCTCATATGTGGGATCAGTTATCTTCAGGTAAAAGATTGCAGCCCCTACTGCAAGTATGAAGAACAGGTAGATCCAGACCCTTCTCTGCTTCACAATGCCGAGAAGCTGTGAGATTGAGATCTCCTGTTCGTCCCTTTCCGTGTTGTACTGGATGTCTCGTCTTTCATTCATTTCTTTTTCTTCCATGACTTACCTCCAGCATCACCATGTGGCAATTGTGTGACCGTTGATCACTATCGTCAGGACAGTGCTCACAATAGAGAGAATAGATGCGACAAGCGCAAGGTTGGTTGTCAGATTTGTCTTGTTCGCAACTATTGTCGAATCAGCAGGAACACTGTTGTCCTTGATCTTGTTGCCTTCCTTGTCCAGGACCTTTACACCCTGGGTAGCCACATCAGAGAAACCTCCGGCGAGGTTGATGTAATAGTCTGTGCTGCGGTCCGGAACATAAGTGAAAGAACCGGGATTCCTGACAGCACCTGTGACTGTGACGGTAAGCTGCGAGAACGGAATGACCACAATATCTCCCTGCTCAAGGTAAATGTCTCCGATCTCCGCCGACGTGAGTGCCGCAGAGGCATCGACATAAATCTTCTTTGAACCGCGGAGGATGTAGATAGCGCTGGTGTCGCTTGTAGGAAGGAGCATCAATGCTATGTTGCGGACCAGCTGAAGCGCAGTCTCCCCTGGAATGAAGTTGTAGTTCACCCTGCTTGCGGCCGCCAGGCTTGTGTTTGATTCTGCGGCAACCGCGCCTGTGATTGTCACAAATGGCATGGCCTGCGAGCCGGATGTGATGCTGATTGCATCTCCGTCAGCAGGAACATATGTTTTGGCATCTTCGATAGTAAGCTGTCTGGCACTGTACACACCGTTCTGATAGTTGGAGACGGAGAGGCTTCTCCCGTCCGCTGAATTGAGCAGACCGTCACCGTATTTCTCAATAATCTGATACAGGGATTCACCGGATAAAGGCTGGTAGACTCCAGGACTCTTGACTGCCCCGCCAAGAGAGATGATTTTCTCTGCCTTGTTGAATCTCACCTCACAGCCGGGAGAGAGAAGCGGATTGTCCTCAAACGAGTCATTCCTGAGAGCGGCATAAAGATCATAATCGCTTCTGGTGCCGTCCTTTGAAATCAGTGTGACAGACCTTGTGGATGCATATCTGCTTGCAAAACCTGCAAGATCAGAGAGTCTTGAGAGACCCCATGCCGTGACATACTGTGTGTAGGAGACCTCTCCGCTGACTCTTACAGAAAACACACCGCAGTTCTTGAGAATAAGCTGAGGCGCCGAATAAGTGTAATATTTTGAGATCAGGTCCTCAACCTGAAGCTTGAACTCCCTGTATGTCAGACCTGCGGCATCCACGACTCCAACAGACTGGATCATGACACGGCAGTCACTGTCTGCCTGAAGCTCCAGAGTCACAGGGTTCTTTCCGTCTGAATAAATCAATGTGAAACCGTCACCCGGTGTGACAGGGTAATCGGTGTTTCCGATGGCCTGGAGAACTGCATTCTCAGGAAAATTCTCAGGAGAAGTTGTTGGTAATTCGGTTATTCCAAGCTGAGAACTGTAAGAGTAGTCCACATCACTTGGGTATAACGGAGATTGCACGAACATCCCGTCGGCAAAAACCGGGGTAATGACCAGTGCAACAAGTATGACCACCAACAGGTAAGGCTTAAGTCTCATAAGAAATGATACCTCTTCCCAGTACAGTCGTACTGTTATTATTAATACTAATACTTCATATCATAAAAAGAATCGACATTGTTGTCCACCTGTTATTTCAGCATTATCCAGACCGGAACATGGTCTGACACCCCTGTCAGAAGCCTCCTGTTCCATGATGCAGGCTTCGAGTCCGCGGTGCTCAGGATACCCTTGAAGATCACTCCACAGTTCTCAAACTCCAGACCCGCACCGTCAGAACCGGATGCGGATACCAGTATGTTGTCATAGCATCTCCAGTTTCCCGAATACCAGTAGGAACCGTTCGGCCAGATTGATCTCTCCTGATCCTTCCAGAAACAGTACCAGAAACCCGGAGAGAATGATCCTGATGCCTTCAAGGGTCCGTCCGGACCCATGATACGATTGTCCCAGCATTCCTCATTCATGTCCCCGCAGACAAGGATCAGACAGCCCGGGTTCTCCTGCTCAAGAACTCTGGCAATCTGGGCGGTGACACCAGCTGCCTTCTGCCTCTGAGCCTCTGTCTCCTCAGAACCTCCCAAGTTCGATTTGTAGTGAACTGCAAGGATGAAGATCTTACCCCTTTCAGTCTCGATGCAGACCTCAAAAACAGGTCTTAGTCCTTCTTCCACCTCATGTACATAGGCATGCTCGATTGGCATTGAACTGATCACCGCAGTCTGTACGGACTGGTTCTCAGAAGACGTGCAAGCAAACCAATGAAAGCCTATACTGGCCACATCATGTGATTTTATCAGCTCTTCAATGACATCTGAGCCCTCAACCTCATTAAGGACAATAATCTTCTGTTTTGATGACGGCAGATAACCGAACACCGTTCGGATATTTGAGAGACGCTTCTCGTAGGATTGCTGGTCCCATCCGGATTCAGGCTTGTATTCATCATATTCACTTCCGTCATTTACCGCATTGAAGAGATTCTGGACATTCCAGCTTACTATGCAGATTGAAGTATCATTGCCACCACAGCCTTGCTGGTTGCAGGAGACATTACAGGAGACAAGAGCCGGCAGGATAAAAACAATCAAAAGTATATTTCTGGTTTTCTTCATACAGACATATACGAAAAAAGTGCAGGAAATATTTCAGGTTTTGAGAAAAAAGTCTGATTTTTTTGTGTGGCAGAAAACCTTAAAGCTTGCTTCTGCTTTCCACGACCCTGCTGATCAGGCCGTACTTCTGGGCTTCAAAGGCATCAAGCCAGTGATCCCTGTCTGTATCGGCGGTCACAGTGTCAAGGCTCATGCCTGTCGCCTCTGCTATGATGCAGTTGATCTTTGCCTTCATCTTCTCAAGCTGCATGGCATGAATCTCAATATCGGTTGCATTGCCCTTCATCTCGCTGAGCGGCTGATGAATCAGATAAGAGGAATTCGGAAGCCCTATCCTGCGCTCGGCAGGAACTGCAAGCAGGATCAGGGATGCAGCGCTTGCCACAAGTCCCATTCCAATCATGATCACAGGACATGAGATGAACCTGACCATGTCATAGATTGCAAATCCGGCATCCACATCACCGCCCGGAGAATTTATGAAGATGCGCACCGGTTCATTGCTCTCAGCCTCAAGGACAAGAATATCCTTGATCAGCTTGTCTGCGGAATCCTTGTTGATCTCTCCTGAAAGAAGCAGGGATCTTGTCTTGAGCAGCTTGTCATACTGCCCTGCCGCATTCATGTTCTGTTCGTTTTTATTCTCTTTGTCCTCTAGTCTCATATGGCCTCCGTGATGCACATGCAATATACAAAATATCAGCAATCCTGTTTGATTTCAACCTTGGAAGCAAACGTCAAAACCATTATAATCGCAGTTATGAAATGCGCATCAGTAGCCATAATCGGAAGACCCTCTTCCGGAAAATCAACACTCCTGAACACAATATGTGAGTCCAAGGTCTCAATCACAAGCCCTACCCCACACACAACCCGCAACGCCATCCGCGGAATCTACACGGACAGCCGCGGGCAACTGATCTTCACAGACACCCCGGGCTTCCACATCTCTGAGAAGAAATTCCAGAAGCGAATGCAGGACATTGCTGTCTCATCCCTGGAAGAGACCGATGCCGTACTGTACATGCTTGATGCCACCCGCAAACCGGGCTCCGAGGAGGATGCCATCACCTACATGCTCAGCGGTCTTTCGGTTCCCGTCGTCTGCTGCATCAACAAGAAGGACATCCTCTCCGATAGCCAGATCAAGGAAGCAGAGGACTATCTGAAGCGCAACATGCCCGGACGTGTGATTCTCACCGCCTCAGCCAAGAACGATGACGGCGTTGACGAGATTCTGATAGAGCTATTCAAGCATGCCCCGGAAGGAGACCTGCTCTATGATCAGGACACATGGACAGACCAGAACCTCGAGTTCCGCGTCTCGGAGATCATCAGAGAGAAAGCCATGAACTCCGTTACCGCAGAGATCCCCTATGCAATAATGGTTGAGGTCTCCGACCTGGAGTACAATGAGGCGGAAAACAAGGTATGGATCCGCGCGTTCATAACAGTAGAGAGAGAAAGCCAGAAAGGAATAATGGTCGGAAAAGGCGGAGAAAACATCAAAAAGATTCGAATTGCCGCATTTAAGGACATCAAGAAGATATTCCCGTCCTCTAAGCTTGAGCTGGATCTCCGCGTACGCGTCAACGGCAAATGGAAATCCAACGACATGATACTCTCAAAGGTTTTCAAGGAGACCAGGGACTGAAATGAGACGATTTCTTTTATTCGCATGCATTACGGTGCTGTCGCTGCCCTGCCTTGTGAGCTGCTCACAGGACAAGATATCACTGGAAGTATACAACATGATGTATGACCACATCGCAGAGGCATGGGCGCAGAGCCTTGCTCACACGGATGCCAAGATTGCTTTCTTCGGAGATTCAAGGGTCATAGGAGCTGACTGGAACGCCGCATATCCAGACTCGAAGGTGATCAACCTCGGTGTTGGTGGTGATAAGGTGGGCAACCTTCTTTCAAGAATGGCTCAGATCCGGACTTTGGCAGAAAACGGGCAGCTTGAATGTGTCTTTCTTGCAATCGGCGGCAATGACTGCATGAGCAGCAAGTATGACAGTTCAGTTTTCCGTTCCGAATATGACAGGCTTCTTTCAGAACTTCAGGCTCTTGGTCTGACCGTCTACGTGAATACTGTCGCCGGAATCGCGGACGGAGAAACCTTTAATGCCAAAACGGTATCTATGATCAACAAAAGAATCGAGGAAGCCAACGTCATCATCAAAGAATTGGCCGCAACACATGGCATGGAAGTCATAGACATGGCCTCTGCCATGAACGATGAGAACGGAAAGCTCAAAAAAGAATTGTGCACCCCGGATGGAGTGCACTTCAACGATTCAGGAAACAATCTGTGGTTCGAGACCCTGCGTCCATATGTTCTGGCCGTTGATCCCGGAATCTGACATCAATATCTTGACAGGACCTCAAGAACCCTTGCCTTTCCGATTGTGTTGATGAAACCGGCAAGCTTGGGTCCCTTCTCCTTGCCAATCAAGGCAAGATATGTGGCAGTGAAGAGCACTGTGTTCTCAACACCTGCATCAGCAGCTGCGGCATAGACAAGCTCTGAAAGCTCCTTCTCATCATTACCGTCCCAGGTGCTTACCTTTGCGCAAAGTGCCCTGATGGCTTTGATCCCATCTTCATCCAGATCAACCTTAGGGGTGTCAGCTTTTGCTACTGAGAACCTGAAATCCTCGGGAGCAAAAGTAGTGATCCATGTCCATGCGCAGCGACAGCGGGTTCTGAGTCTCTCAACCTGATCTTCCTTGAGGTCCGGCAGGGATGAGATAACAGCCTCGATGTCTCCGCTGTTGATCTGAAGCAGATTGCAAAGGTGCCTGAACGGAATCTGGTAGCATGGAGTCTTGGGGACATCACCAACCTGTGAGAGCTCATATACTCTCTTCTCCATTGCAAGCTTCTTCTCATTGCATGGAAGCAGGCCAAAGTACCTTCTCTCACAGTTGTCATAGTCCTCATAGAGCTTCAGGACATCCAAATCAAATGAGATTGCAAACTCAGTGTTGGGCCTTGTTGATGCAAAGAGGAACCTTGTCAGCTCCGGAGTATAGACCTCAAGGACATCGCCCAGAGATACGACCTCTCCGCTTGATGAGGAGATCTTTCCTCCGCGTCCCTTGATTGAGATGAAATCATACTGGAATGAAACCGGTGCATGACCGCCGAAGAACTCGACAATCTGCTTTGATGTGTCAAAGCTTCCGCCCTTTGAGTGATGATCTTTTCCTGCAGGCTCGAAGTCAACGCCCTCAACAACCCAGCGCATGGGCCAGTCCACTCTCCAGTGAAGCTTTGCATAAGGCGTGGTCCTGAGGTCAATCGTCTCTTCCTTGCCGATGTCATTGTCGCGGTATGTAATCCCGTACTCACCGTCCCATGAGAGGATGGTGGTGTTGTCCTTGTCCGTGAAGGAGCTGAATACTGCAATTGGCCACCATGAGTCATCAAGAGGCTCTGCCCTGTACTGGTTAAGAACACCGATGATCTGGCTCTTGAGCTCAAGGGCCTTCTTCATCTGCTCTGCATACATTGAGCTTCTGTAGCGCTGTGCCTGATAGAGATACTCCGGATAGACACCGACAATGGGAAGCTTCTCTTCCACATCAAGCTCGTTTCCGCGGGCATAGTTGTCAGCTCTTCCGGTTGTATCCGGAACCAATGTAATGGGTTTTCTGAGGTATGTCTCAAGAAGCTCAGGCTGAGGCATGTTCTTGGGGACCTTCCTGAAGACATCGTAGTCATCCCATGAGTAGATGAAGCGCACTTTCTGCCCCTTCTGCCTCAAAGCTTTGACAACCAGGTCAACCGAGATGATTTCCCTGAAGTTTCCGATGTGGACTGTGCCTGACGGGGTTATTCCCGATGCACATGTGTAAAGGTCCTTCTGACCCTTCTCCCTGATGATCTTGTCAGCGTAAATATCCGCCCAATGTACTGAATTCTGTTCCATAGTGAAGTCAGTATATTGAAATCAATTACCTTAGACAATAATGAGGCCGTGCCAGATGAACAGGCACGGCCCTCGCGCAGCAACGAAGAAATCAGCCGTATATTTGAATCAGAAATCTAAGAAGAAAGTGGCGCCGGTTATGAACTTCTCCCCCGGGGTCCTCATGTTGTCTCCGCTGATAAGATAGGAGAGCTGGAATCCGAGATCGATGAAGTCAAAGATGCACATCTCAAGCTGGAAACCTGTGGAACAGAGGAAACGCTTGAGATCATACTGCTCTGCCATGTCAGCGGCACTCTTTGCCGAGACTCCGTTGTACCCTGTGTTGAAATAGTTGCCGGCATGCCAGCCCATGTCAAAGAACAGGTTCAGGCGCGGGAACACGCCATCCATGATGAACTCGGGACCCGCAAGACGGATATCAAGGTTATTGACCACTGTGAAGTTCGTGTTGTAGCTGTTGGTGTTGAAGCCGCGGACCTTTCTTCCAAGGGAGACGGGCATTGAGGCATAGACAGGAACCTGGCTTCCGTCAGTCCAGTTCACGTTCACCCTGTCAATCAGGACAACTGAGAACAGGTTCAGGCCCTTCTTGTTGGACATCTCAAAAAGAGTGGTTCCCGCAACGGCATTGAATGTGACGCTGTAGTAGCTTGCCTTGTTGTTCAGGAAAGACGGTGCGAACTGGAGCTTTATCTCCGCAAGAGCTCCCTCATTTGAGACCATCTTGTCATCCATGAGGTTGAGCCTTGCTCCCAGATAGAAGTTGGTCATGAATGCGGTGTAGTCATCTGCAAGATCCGGGTAAATCTTGTTTCCCTTGAGGGTTCCGTTTCCGCTTCCGTCGTCATAGTGCACGTTAAACCAGTCATTGAGGCTCGGAATGGCTGTCTTGCCCGTTGTCCTTGTGGCCGCATCGGCATAACCGCGGTATCTGCTCTCTCCGAGAACCATGGAATCTATCGCCTTCTCATAACGGCCCTCATAGCCCACATATGCAGTGACAAGGTCCTTGCCCTCAACCCAGGAATCTCCGAAACCCTGCAGGAACTTCAGGTTCCAGCGGACCTGGATCTGGTCATAGAGCATCTGGTCTGCAATTAGGGGCTCGCCTGTGAAAGGATTCTGGAAAAGCACACGCTGGGTGTAACCGCCTCCGATTGTGGCCTGGAACTGAGTCAGATCCCCCTCTATAAGGGAAAGCCCCTCATACCCTGCTCCGATGGCTGTGAGCGTGGGAAGGAATCCGGCAAGGATCTCCGTATGCTGGTCAAGTTCCGTGAACAGAAACTTGAAATCACCTGCAAAGACGCTGCAGAGCGCAAGTGCGAGAATCAGAACAACAGTCAACGCTTTCTTCATTTAATGCCCCTTAAGTGTTTAGTTCGACCAGTCAGCACCATCGCCGCCAGGCAACGATACGGTAATCCGCACGGTCTTGGAATATTGAAGGCCCTTCACGCCTTCCTTATCGCCAGTATACATGAAAACACGGCCGATTTCATAGTAAATATGGAACATGCTGAAAAGCTGTAGCTCCACATGAACCCCGAAGCTTCCCTCCCAGACCGAGGCAATCTTCTCGTCAAGGGTATAATTGTTCAGTTTTCCGCCTGAGAAGTTCAGGTCCAGGAAAAGATAGATGTATGGGATGCAGTCCCCGAAGAACTGCTGTCCGTAGTAGTTTATGCGGAATGTGTTCTTGGCGATGAACGTCATGTTCTCAGGCTCATACCACCAGACGTGAGACTTGAGCGTCCTCGCGTACTCTGGCACATACTCTCCACCCAAGAGGCGCATCTCAAACTCATCTGATATGCCGATCGACCATTTGTTGTTTCCTTCTGCGTCTTTTTTCTGATGAATCATCTTGCCGAACTGGGCATAGGTCCAGATCTTCCAGTAATCGGCATAACCACCGTAACCTTTGGAGAAAGTCATGAATGCGGGAGCCCACACGAACTTGAACTCCACAGAAAGCCCGTCCAGGAATCCAGTGCTGAAAAGGCGGTCGGAAAGCTTTCCGTACAGGTCGAAGCATGTGCTCAAGAGCTGTCTATTTCCGGAAAGGTCAGGAGTTCCGGGAAGAACCTGTCCCGGAACGGCATTGCTGAATGCCGTTATGTTCCTGAACGGATAACCGGATCTGGAGGCAACCTGCATCAGTGGATCAAGCGCCACCTCCCATTGCCCGTCAATGGTGAACCTCAAGGTCACCAGATCAAAATCCGCCAGTCTGGACCAGCCTATGCCTTGGGCCACACCTATCTTCCATGCCGCATAAGTGACATCGTAGTACCTGTTGTCCTTGAGCTCAGACTCAGAGGAGTCACCTATGACGGTTCCTGTCTCGGGATCCTGTGACAATGTCCTGGCAATAGTTCCCGTTGCGATCTCAACACCTGCCTCTGTCACTCTTCCGGGAATGAACTCCAGCCCATCAAGACCGGCGAAGCATCTTACACTAGAGGGGAACATTCCAAGCCAGAAATCAGGGTGTGTGGTGAGTCCGGTGAGCTTTGTGTCGAAAGACAATGCTGACAGTGAGACACAGGCGAACAGCATCAGGAACATGGAAAAAAGAATGAAGGCCTTGCGTCTCATTGTTTGAATTGTATTTTATTGCATCGGCAAAAACAAGGATACACTTGAAATTCAAATATAAAAGTGCTAACTTAAGACGCCACCTATAAGAGTAAGAGTGTTGTAAGGTGACCGGGCCTGTAGCTCAGCGGTTAGAGCAGAGGACTCATAATCCTTTGGTCCTGAGTTCAAATCTCAGTGGGCCCATAAAAAAGAACCTTGAATTGAGTTCAAGGTTCTTTTTTTCTATCAAGGCTTTTTATATTACTCTTCCACAAAGTCCTTAATCTGACGGTAGATTGCAAGACCCTTCTTCTGGCCATACTTGGATACTATCGCCATGTAGACAATCTGCTTGAGGTTCGGATCGTCTGCCCTTCCGGCAAGTGTCCTGTTGACGAACCTGAGAACATCCGGAGTGAAGATATCGGAATCCGGTCTGTCAGTCTTTATCTGAAGAACTCCATCAGCTGATCTTACGGGAATAACCTTCACGGGATCCTTGACCTCTGCTTCCGGCTGCGGGGTGATGTGCTTGAGATCCGGCGCAGGTTTGATCTCTGCGGGTTTTGTCTCTACCGGTTTGACCTCCACGGGCTTGATCTCAACCGGTTCTGCAACTTCAAGGACAGGTTCCGGTTTAAGTTCCGGCTCTGCCTTGATCTGCACCGGCTGTTCAACCACAGGCTCCGGCTGGGGCTCTGCCTTAGGTTCAATATGGACAGGAGCTGGTCTCTCCGCCACTGGTCTTGGACGCTCCGGTCTTGAGAAATCCGGTCTTGGCCTTCTCTCAAGCGGTCGTCTCTCGGATGGTCTCTCCATTGGTCTTGACGGGCGATCATAAAGAGGCCTGACCTGTACCGGTCTCGGAACAGCTGATGCGGCCTGTCTGAATGGTGTGGGTCTCTCATAGTCATCACGCCTGTTGCGGATGGTTATCATGTGGAGGTTCACGCCACGTCTTTCCCAGAATCTTACAAGCTCACTGAAATCATGGCCTGCACTGACAATGAAGAATGAATCCTGCTGGTTGACATCGGAACCGATCAGATATCCGAGATATGTGGCAAGATGCACATCGAGGGAATTGGTGTCGTCATTGACCTTATGGGCCCTGACTGTGGCATTACGCATCAGTGTGAGGTACTCAAGGGATATCCTGGCGGTGTTGGCGCTGAAGAAGATGTGTATGCAGCAGTCTTTCTGCAGTGCGCCTATCTCACGTAGTCCTTCATCATTGACATTCTCAAAATCAACAAGGTAGTGTCTCATTTTTCCCCCTCAATCATTTCCTGCACATAGCTGAAGCCTTCCTCAGCAAGATAAATGAACATCTCAAGATTATCATAAACAGCAACACCGTAAGAGGCGATGCCTTCCGTTGACATCACCGAAGATGCCTTCAGGCAACCGTCAAATGTATCTACCGACAAAGTCGCCCAGTTGGCATATTGCTCTGAGAAATCATTGATTGCCCAAAGGGTGTCCAACAGTGTCTCATCCGTGATGTATGTGTCGCTGTACCAGAAGAACTCAATCATGTACTGCTCGAAGTACACGAAAAGGCCTTCACTGAGGTCGCTGTCCGCAGGATGGAAAACCACGAAGTAATCATCCTCTTCATCAATGTTAATTGCATAATAATCGAATTCCGATGTCAGAACACCCTGGTCATTGATATAATTGATGAATGAAACGACCCTTGTATCCCTGCATTCTGAGAGATTCATTCCTCCCTGTGCTGTGACTGCGAAAGCGCACAAACATACAGAAAGCATCAGGATAATGGCAACTGCTTTCCTCATTACGGCCCCCTGAGTGTATACAACTCCATTTCTATTCTAGTTTTGGAATTTAAGTTTGGCAACAGTTTTTATTCAATCCACCATAAACTAATGTGCTTTATTGGGGAGTAACCCTTACTTTAGGTATTTCTCAATAACCTCATCGATCATCTCCGTCCTTAACGGATGATATTGATCTTCATGAGTCACTATTATTTCTTCTCCAATCGTGTACCCTGCATCAAGAATTCTCAGGAGTCGGTTCAGATTATCCACGCAGTACTTCGGATCATTCGTTTTACCCAAATGCTCCCAGAAATATGCTTTTCTTGTCCTTTTGTTCAACACATAAAAGTCTGGATGAAGAGTGTCCCGCGAAAAAGGATCAAATTCCAGAGACTCATAGCCGACAATCCTGCCATATTCATCAAATACTGGAGTTGAGAGACCATTCCTCGCTTCAGGGATGAAGGCTACTTCATAATGGTATGGAACTCCAGTTGAGTATAACCTATCTGCAATAATCAATTCACTCTTTGAGCCGACGTAGTCTCCCCTCATGGTCTTGAGCTTGTGATAATCATCCTCCTGATGGATTCTTTTTCTCTTGACCACAACATTTGACTCCTGCCATTTGGCGGCATAATCGTCATCTGCCAGTGATAAAGGGATGACATAGGGCTTAAGGATTTCAGGAAGGTTGTCATACACATCGTTGATATCTGAGATGCCGTTGTTATTACTTAAAGCCCCAAGGCATCGGTCTATCTGGGATATTTCCCTTTTTGCTGCTTGGTGGACCTCTCCTATGTAGCGCGTTTGGGCATGCTTCTTGATTTCCTTGGCATTTGACAAACTTAAATATGTTTCCTTGCCTGTGGCATCTGTAAGATACAGGTGTGTTTTCCCGCGATATCGCTTACATCGTAATTTGAAGTCAGCATTTTTAGGTTCTGTGTTTTCAAGGATATGTTCCAGGTTGGTTTTGAGAGTCTGGAGCATGTTAATGATCAGAGTCTTTGTGATGTTTTGAGCTTTCATGCTAACAGTATCAGCTTACTGTCGTCAGTTTTCAATCTTATATAGTATTATCTGACGAAAATCGTCAAAAAAAGACAAAAGAAATGATTTCCGACGACACCGACAAGATCTCAGTCCTCGTCTGTAAGATCGGTGTTGGGCTCCCGCTCGTCCAGGTCCTCTTCAACGGGCTCCACGACCTTGGAGTGGCCATGTTTTTTCTCCGAGCCATGAACAATGCGGTAGAATTCATCCGCATTCTCAGGAGTCAGCTTGTAGTATCTGGAGAAATCCTCACGGGTCATTCTGTCGGTTGCATCTGTCAACGGAATGTAATAGACACTGTGATTTCCAAGACGTTTCGGAGCAGACTCGGACACGCATTCCCAGGCAGAGACAAAACGCCGGTTATTCTCGGACATCTTCATGTACTGGTCCTTTTTTGCCTTTGCCTTGCGGAAATACCCGTATGCCCGCAACAGTGCAATCATCACAAGAAACACACCGCCGACAGTATAGATGGTATCCTTCCCGCCGTAATTCACGAGAATTATTATCCCGAAAACAAGAAGGACGGCACCCACCTTGTAATAATTTAGAAAGTCGCGCCAGGGATTCATGGTTGCCTGAAGCTTCTTGTCAATGCATGCATCACAGACACAGAACTCCTTCATATCAGAAAGGTTCTGAATCTTCTGGGATGGCTTCCTGCTGCTTCGCAGGAAGCCTGACTTTCCAGAGACATACTCTTCATGAACCTCCATGACCTTGAAGGAAAAAGAGCCTTCATTGGTGTTGCATCTGATGCATTTCATTACGGACAACCTCAGATAACCTTGCCAGGATTCAGTATTCCCTTTGGATCGAACACATTCTTGATTCCTCTCATGAGCTCAAGCTGGCGCTCGCCAAGCATGTTCAGAAGGTAAGGCCTCTTGTCCAGGCCAATACCGTGCTCGCCGCTTACCAGGCCTCCGATCTCCTTGGCCCTGTCGTACATGAGCTTGAAGGCATTGTGCTTACGCTTCTCCCACTCCTTATCTTCAAGGCCGTCCCTGCAGAGGTAGATGTGAAGGTTTCCGTCTCCTGCATGTCCGAAGCTCGGAATCCTAAGACCTACTTCCTTGGCAACCTGATGGGTGTAGAGAATGAAGTCCGCAACCCTGCTTCTGGGGACAACGACATCACACTCATCCATCTGGTCCGTTGAGCTCTTGATTGCCTCAAGGAAAGCTCCTCTGGCAGACCATACTGATGCAGAACGCTCATCGGTGTCTATCATGAACACATCAATAGCATCATTCTCAAGACACAAATCAGCGATTGTCTCCATGTCATGCATCACCGCCTCACGGGTATTGCCGTCGAATGTCAGTAGAAGATAAGCATCAGAGGCATGAGTTGGGAACTTCTTTCCAAGATACTCCTCCGCAAAGAGAATGACATACTGGCTCATGTACTCCGTGGCAACCGGTGTGACCTGCGCCCTGATGATCTTTGGAACTGTCGAAATCGCATCCTTCATGCTCTTGAACGGAACAAGAATGCTGATGGCATATTCAGGCTTAGGGATAATCTTAAGGGTTGCCTCTGTCACCACGGCAAGGGTTCCCTCGCTTCCTATTATCAGGTCCTTGAGGTCATAGCCGCTTGAATTTTTGACCACCTTGCTTCCGAACTGCATTATTTCACCGGTCGGAAGAACAGCTGTGATTGCCCTGACGGCATCACGGGTCACCCCGTACTTCATGGCCCTCATTCCGCCAGCGTTGGTTGAGATGTTTCCGCCTATGGTCGCGCTCTTCTCACCGGGGTCGGGACAGTACTGATATCCATGCTCGTCACAATAGGCTGCAAGCTCCATCAGAAGAAGGCCGCTCTGGACAGTCACCGTAAGATTGTTTTCATCCAGTTCCAGGACCTTCTTCATGATTGAGGTGTCAAGCATTATGCCTCCGTTAATGGCAACGGCACCTCCGACCAGTCCGGTTCCCGAGCCTCTGACAACAACCGGGATATTGCGGTCAAAGGCGAACTTCATCACAGCGGACACTTCTTCAGTGCTCAGGACCTTCACTAGAGCCTCAGGAACCCCGAATGCGGTTCCCAGCTCATCATGATAGTAGTCCTCATTAATGGATTTCCCATCCAAGACACGTCCGGGAAGCATGGACTCAAGAGCCTTGAAATCTTCTTTTGTAAGCTTGTTGAACATCATCTTGCCTCCCTTATCATCTTTGTCAGGCGCGGGACAATCTCATATAGGTCTCCAACGAATCCATAGTTGGCAACATCGAAAATAGGTGCCTTAGGATCAGTGTTTATTGCAATAATCAGGTCACTACCCTTCATTCCGGCTACCGTTTGTACGGCACCGGAAACGCCCACGCATATAAGGAGTTTCGGTTTGACCGTTCTTCCGGAAAGCCCTATCTGATGCTTGGCATCAAACCAGTTGTTCTCCACAAGCGGTCTGGTGCAAGCCATTCTTGCACCCAGAAGATCCGCCAGCTCCTGAACCATGGCTAGATCTGCCTTGCTCTTCACTCCACGTCCGCACTGGACAATTACCTCTGCCTCGGAGATATCAATATCCTCAGGCTTCATCTCAACATCCAGTAGCTGTGCGTGGGAGACAAGCATCTGAGGAGTCACTTTCATCATGATCGGAGCTTTGTCGCATTCAACCCTCTCGGGCTTGGAGAATATCTTGTACCTGACAGTGCAGAACTGCGGTCTGTGGTTCGGAGTCATGATCCTTGCCATGATGTTACCGCCGAAAGCCGGACGTATCTGAACAAGATCAGTATCCTTTGTCATCTCCAATGAGGTGCAGTCCGCGGTCAGTCCAGTCTTGAGCCGGGCGGCCACGCGCGGTGCAAGAGAGCGCCCGACGTTGGTTGCACCGACAAGAATCGAGGAAGGTTTGACCTCCTCGATGAATGAGTAGAACACATTCGTGTACGGCTCAATCAGGAAATCCTTCAGACCCGGATCATCGTAGACATAGACCTCATCAGCTCCGTAGCAGTAAAGCTCCTTTGCCTTGTCCTTGATATCTGATCCTATCATGAGCGCAAGCACCTTATGGCCGTTGACTGCGGCAAGCTCCTTTGCCTTTCCAAGAAGCTCGAACGTCACGTTGTGAATCTTACCGTGAAAATGCTCGCAGAATACAAGCACCCCGTTCCATAGGCTCTTGTCCACTTTTGGAGCCTGCTCCTCCTCAAAGGTGACAGCACCCTCGCCTTTCTTGACGCAAAGCTTGCAGAGCTTACATCCCATGCCGATGGAAAGCCCGTTACTCACGTCATATGAGATTGCCCCGAACGGACAGATGGACTTCAGTTTCTCACCGAGTTCTGCGGTAACTTTCTCCTTATGTATTACAAGTCCCATTCAAAGCCTCCCGTCAGATGAATTTCCGTTCAGACAGAAGCTTTCCCAGCTTCTCTGCCAGTTCTTCCGAAGACCCCTCAACCATAACCCTTGATGTGCTTTTCTCCGGAGGAAACACTTTCTGGACCTGTGTGGGCGACCCTTTCAGGCCGTAATGTGTGTTGTCCTTGTCCTCAAAATCATTCAAGGTGAACGAATGGATCAGACTGTCATCCATAGCCTTCTTGCGCCTGTAAGACGGGAGCCTCGGAGTATTGACCTCACTGTCCGTGCAGATCAGGCACGGCATCTGAATCTTCTCTTTGACTATCATGTTCTCCTGGTTGGCCTCCACGACAACGGAGCCATCCTCAACGGAGAGTATTCTGGTGACATTTGAGAGATGCGGGATTCCAAGATGCTCTGCGGTCTCAGCTCCGACCTGGGCGGTGTCTCCGTCAGTGGTCTGCTTGCCGCAGATTATCAGGTCAACGGGACCTGCCTTGCGGATTCCCTGGCTGATGGTGTAGCTTGTGGCAAGGACATCCGCGCCTCCGAAAGCCCTGTCAGTGATGAGAAAACCCTCATCACAACCCATCCAGAGGCATTCCTCAAGCGCCTCAGCTGCCTGAGGAGGTCCCATTGTCAGAATCCTGACAGTACCGCCATACTGCTCACGAAGCTCAAGTGCGGCCTCAATGGCAAAAAGGTCATATGGATTGAGCTTGTTCCCCTTCTTGGGTCTGACAAGAAGGCCTGTTTTCTCGTCAACCTTGACGTTGCTGGAACC
The DNA here is from genome assembly GCA_017618315.1 of Spirochaetales bacterium. Taxonomy (GTDB): domain Bacteria; phylum Spirochaetota; class Spirochaetia; order Sphaerochaetales; family Sphaerochaetaceae; genus UBA9732. The sequence continues at coordinate 10,786 of JAFZUN010000286.1, read as the reverse complement.
CGGAACCTGCTTCACACATACAAGTATGTCCATTCTTTCCTCCAAAAATCACAGATGTCTGAGAATCCCGAAATACTTGTCCATTCCGGCCTGATTGGATTCCGTACCACCGGGAATATTACCGCTTATCCACACAGGCGGCTTCACTCCGCGCCCGGCAAGAATCTCACAGCATTTTGCATTGATTGCATTCACTATGAACATGTTTGCGATAGTCGATGTCGGAGACACCTTGAAAGGATATCCTTCCAGTGACACCACTGCCTCACCGTACGGGGTATAGCTATCAATCACCACGTCCGCAAGATCGCACAGGTTGAGCTTGCTGGGATGCCTTCCCGCAAAGTCAGCAGGAATCGAGTGACTAAGACTTGGGGAGGTTATCGCAACCACAGTGACACCCAGTCTCTTGCACTCAAGGACAGTATCTATCGAACACTGGTTTATTCCATAGGCATTGAACTGCAGGAGCACATCACCCTTCTTGACTTTGTAGTACCTCAGGAGATTCGGGCCATAACCGGGAATCTTCTCACACCATCTTGTGGCGCCATGCTCACATCCAAGTCCCGGGTCCAGTATCACGTTGCAAGGAATGAGGTTTCCCGCCCTGTGACACATCTCGGTGGCCACCATGTTGGAGTGCCCTCCGGAACCGAACACATGAAAGACATTGCCTGCTTCCACGGCATCGGCGACCAAAGTGGCGGCCTTGGTCATGGCCTCACTCTGCTCCCTGAATATTGAAGTGATAAGCTCTGAAACCGAAAGATAATACTGTTCAATTGCTTCAACCATATTCACTCCTCCCTGAATTGATTTTTATTGACGATGAAAGATGACAGCAGGAATCCCGCCACAAACGATATGGCAAGACCGGCCGTGAACCTGATCATGTTCTGGACAGGAGTACCCTGCCCTGCGGTCATTAGCGGAATTGCAAGAAGTCCGCTTGATCCGTAACCCGTGGCAAAAACCTGGACTATGGCAATGAAAGCCCCGCCGAATCCAGCACCGATGCATGTGGAAAGAAGGGCCTTCGGATAAGGCACGGACATCCCGTAAAGCAGAGCATTCCCTATTCCGAGCATTCCCGGAAGAATACCTCCCGCACAAACCCCGCAAAGCCTCTTATTGTCCACGCTCCTTGCTTTCAGAAGCACTGAAAAGGCCACACCAACCTGAGCAGCTCCGGCCATTGTGAGAATCGGGGCAATTGAAATCACCCCTATGGTCTCGATCTGAATGATGTAAATTGACTGGAACACGGGCTGTAGACCAAGAAGCTGCGCAGGAAGAAATAACGCGGCGCAAATGAAACCTGTCAGGATCTTCACGACAATGAGGTCATTCGAGCAGAGAAAAAGCACTGCATCGCTCACAGCCTCGGTGACTATACCCATAATAGGCATGATTATGAACACATAAGGGACAATGCTTATCAGGACAGACACAAACGGAGAGAACACCTGATTGAACCAGGGCGGGAGCTTTTTCTGGAAAAGCATCTCAACCCTACTCAGAAGGAAGACTCCGGCTATCACCGCTATTGCACCGCCGCTTCCCTGATGGAGAAACCCCTCCATATGTGTCATCTCGGCAATTGTCCCAATATTGCTCAGAAGTGATACCATTCCGATTATTCCGCCAAGGACAGGCGTGGCACCGAAAACACGTGCTGCGGAGACCCCTATCCAGGCTGAGATATATGCGGTGAAACCAAGACTCACAAGCCGGAGGACATTCACAGTAAGAGCAATGAACGTCTTATCCATGTGCCCGGAAAGCAGCGAGGCAACTCCCGTGCACAAACCGGCAGCAAGAAATGCAGGAATCAGCGGAGAAAAGATTTCTCCTAGAGTCGCGAAAAAACCTTTCTGCCGCATCAGATCATCCCTCTGGCAATCATGACGGCCCCTAAAGCAGCATCATGGATGGGTTCAATGCAGACCATCTCAGCGGAGAGAGCCGCAATCCGTGATGAAAGAAGGCGCCTGAAAAGAGTGTCATGATTAATCTGACCGCCAATAAAGACAACATTGGTTTTCCCCAGGTGCAGCCTTGAATAGACCTCAAAGACTGTTTTGGCAAGCATGGAGGCATTGTCCTCCAGTATTCCCAAAGCAACCCTGTCTCCGGCCTCTGCGGCTTTCTCAACAATCACAGCATAAGATGCCACAACGCCCTTATCCCCGCTGTACAGCTTGGAAATCAGATCGGTCCTTGTCTCTATGCCGAAATCCTTCATAAGGCAGGTCTCTTCACCAACTCCGTCAATTGCCATTGAGAGTGCCTTGAAAGCATCGCGAGCAATCCCGTATCCGCTTCCCTCATCTCCGATCAGATGGCCCCAGCCACCCAAACGGATCCTGTTGCCTGCAACATCACGGCCAAGGACTATTGAGCCTGTTCCTGAAATGGCTATTATTCCGGGACCCCCGTCCAAGGCACCTTCCATGGCAATGACATCATCGCCCACAAGGGACCAGCGGGCAATCGGGGACGAACCCACGACATCAGAGACAATATCACGCATGTTGGAGTTACTCACTCCAGCTGCACCTAAACAGATGGCCTCACACTCACCTGTCCTGACAATATCTTCCACCATACGTGAAAGCAGGCTCCTGAATGCGGACTCTCCTATTGCATTAATGTTGAAGGGTCCGTACCCGAAGACATGCTCATCATTGCCGTCAAGGCTTTTACAAATGAGCTTTGTCTTGGTTCCTCCGCCATCCACGCCGGCTATTATTCTCATTGCAGCACCGCCTGTCTCACATGTCCTTCGGAAGCTTCCAGCCTTTTCAGAGCCTCCTCGCAGGAGCAGGACGCAAGTATCATCACTATGGCGGTCTTCACGCTCCCTCCGGCTTTCTCAAGGACATCAATGGCCGTATCCCTGTCCACACCCGTGGCATCAATGACTATGTTCTGGGCACGAACCCTCAGCTTGGCATTGGACTGGACCACATCCACCATCAGGTTCTGATAGCATTTGCCCAGCCTGACCATTGTGGCTGTGCTAATCATGTTCAGTACAAGCTTCTGTGCTGTTCCCGCCTTGAGCCTTGTGGATCCTGTCAGGACCTCCGGTCCGACAACGACCTCTATCTTCACCTTTGCGACTTTACCTATCGCCGAGTTTGCATTGCAAGCGACGGAAACAGTGTTGCATCCGATACTGTTCGCATACTCAAGGCCTCCAATGACATAAGGAGTCCTTCCGCTTGCGGCTATTCCCACAACGGTGTCTTCCTTTTTCAGATTCAGCTTCTTTAGGTCCTCGGCACATAGCTCAAGGCTGTCCTCTGCACCCTCAACGGCCTTGACCATTGCCTTCATGCCTCCGGCCATGAGACCAACCACAAGATCCGGAGATACTCCGAAAGTCGGAGGACATTCAGACGCATCCACTATCCCCAGCCTTCCGCTTGTCCCGGCACCTATGTAGATTATCCTGCCGCCTCTCCGAATGCCTGAGACGCAGCAGTCAACAGCCTGCGCAATCATAGGAAGCTGACTATTGATGGCCTGAGGGACTTTCATATCCTCTGAATTCATCACAGAGACAATCTCTAAGGCTGTCATTTCATCAAGGTTCATGGATTCAGGATTCCGTGATTCCGTCATCATGCCTCTCAGGTCAATCATTCAGATACCTCCGTCAGGAAAAGAAGAGATCAAAGGCCTTGCAGATCACCTTGTCCCAGAAAATCCAGTTATGAGCCCCTTCGAAATGCTCCCAGGTGCAGGTTATCCCCTTGGCCGAAAGGGCATCCACAAAACGCTGGTTCTCTTCAAAATGCGAGTCCTGATCACCGCACGCCATGTAGATGCGCGGAAACTTCTTGCTTCTGCTCCCTTTCAGCAGCTCAAATAGATCATCCTTTTTTCCGACCTTTAGGTCTTCTCCGAATATGGCCCTGTATTCCGAACGTCTTGGCTCGCCTGCAGTGGCAACTGATTTCCTTATATCCGTAGCTGAGGAGAACGCGGCACAACCGGCATATCTGGATGGACTGCGGAGCATGCACTTGAGCGTCCCGTAGCCTCCCATGGAAAGGCCCATGAGGTAGGTCTTCTCAGGCTTTGTCGTGATGTGGAACATCCTTCTGCAAATCTCGGGAAGCTCATCGTGGACATAGCTGAAATACTTAAGCCCGTACTCCATATCGGTGTAGAAGCTTCTCTGCACCTCAGGAATCACAACCACAAGGTTGTAGGACCTTGCATATCTCTCGACACTTGTGTACCTGGTCCAACCTGTGCAGTTGTCCTCAAGGCCATGGAGCAGGAAAACCACATTTGCTTCCTCGGTATTGATGGACTCCGGAAGGAACACTGTCATTGAGGTTCCCATCTGAAGCATCTCTGAGCGGAAATCACATCTTAAATGAGCCATCAGAGCGATCCCTCTGTACATGCGGCAAAGTGTCCGGGACCGACTTCCTTCAGGCACTGGTTCTGCTTGCAGGCCTCGGTTGCGTACGGACAGCGCGGCGCGAACCTGCACCCCGGTGCCGGATTGATCGGGCTTGAGACCTCACCCTTGATTGTAATCCTCTCACGGTTTCTTCTGGAGAGGTCAATCGTCGGGATGGAGTTCAGAAGCGCCCTGGTGTACGGATGAAGCGGGTGAGCGAAAAGTTCACTGGACTCCGCCATCTCAACAACCTGTCCCATATACATGACCATGATCATATCGCTGATGTATTTGACAACTGCCAGGTCGTGGGTGATGAACATATAGCTGAGCTCATGCTGCTCCTGCAGATCAAGAAGAAGATTCAGGATCTGTGCCTGGATTGACACATCCAATGCGGAGACAGGCTCATCACATACTATGAACTTCGGATCCAGGATCATTGCTCTGGCAAGACCCACCCTCTGACGCATTCCTCCGTCAAGCTCATGCGGATAAAGGTTGTTGTAGTATTTTGGCAGTCCGCACATCTCCATTATCTCGGTGACCCTGTCCTTTTCCTCGGAAGCCGACATCTTCTTCCTTGCACCAAGAACCTCTATAGGTTCCATGATCAGGGCTCTGATGGACATCCTGGGATCAAGAGAGCTGTACGGGTCCTGAAAGATCATCTGCATGTTCTGCTGGACATTGTGCATCTCCTTGCGGTTGAACTTCAGGATGTTCTCTCCCTCATAGAGGACTTCACCGCTTGTAGCGGGCTGAAGTCGGAGAATAGTCCTTCCCAGCGTTGATTTCCCGCATCCGGATTCTCCAACGACTCCGAGGGTCTTTCCCGGCTGGAGCTTGAAGCTGACATCCTCAACGGCATGCAGCATTCCCTTGTGAGTCTTGAAGTACTTGCAGAGATTGACTGCTTCAATGATCGGTTTGGTCTTGTCTTCAGTCATTTCCGGCCTCCTTGGGATCATAGAGGTGACAGAGTATCATATGTCCGTCCTTCTCATGAGGCTCAGGCATCGTGGTCGTGCACATCTCCTTGCAGAACGGACATCTGTCAGCAAAACAGCAGCCTTCCGGGAGATTTCTCGGATCCGGCATGCGTCCGGGAATGGGCTTCAGTCTTTTGGAGGTATCGGAAAGTGACGGGATACAGTGTATCAGTCCCTTTGTGTACGGATGGTTGTCTTCTCCCTCGAAAATCTGCTCTACGGTTCCATGCTCCACAACTCTTCCAGAGTAGATGACGGACACGGTGTCGCAGAATTCGGCCACAACTCCAAGGTCATGGGTTATCAGGACAACAGCGGAGTTGAACTCATCCTTTAGCTTTCTCATCAGCTCCAGAATCTGGGCCTGGATTGTCACATCAAGGGCAGTTGTCGGCTCATCGGCAAGAAGGAGCTCAGGCTCCGCGATCAATGCCATTGCTATAACAATCCTCTGCTTCATCCCTCCTGAGAATTGGTGCGGGAACTCTCCCTTTCTGGAAGCAGGGATTCCAACAAGGCGGAACATCTCATCGACCTTAGCAGTCTTCTCTGCGGCCGTGAGATCGGGGAAATGGAGGTTGATGACCTCAAGGACCTGATCTCCGACATTCTTTGTCGGGTTGAGGCTGGTCATGGGATCCTGGAATATCATTGAGATCCTTCGTCCTCTGAGACCGAGCATGAAGCTCTCAGGCTTGTTTACAAGATCATCGCCTTTGTAAATGATTGAACCGCTTCGGATCTCTCCGACCTTGTCAGGCAGAAGCTTAAGGATTGAGAGTGCAAGCGTGGTCTTGCCGGCTCCGGTCTCTCCTACAAGCCCGAGCTTCTCACCTTCTTTCAGGGTCAGGTTCAGTCCGTTGACAGCATGAACCACAGCATCATCAGTATTGTACTGGACATACAGGTCCTTTATCTCAAGAACCGTCCTGTCTTCGTTTGCCACGATGTCTCCTCCTTTACTTCTTTGACTTCGGATCAAAAGCATCCCTGAGTCCGTCGCCTATGAAGTTGACTGACATGACGGTGAGCATGATGCAGATTCCGGGGATTATTCCCAGGTACGGGAAATACTGGATATTGACCTTGTTCTCGGAGATGATGGTTCCCCACTCAGGTGTAGGTGAGGCAACACCAAGTCCGAGGTATCCCATGGATGAGATACTGAGGATGACTGAACCCAGTGTCAGGGTAGCCGAGACAATGATTGGACCAATTCCGTTCGGAAGGATATGCTTCATGATTATCCTCCAGGAACTGGATCCGAAGCACTTGGCGGCCTCTATGTACTCACGGTTGCGCAAGGTCAGGACAGAGGATCTTACCATTCTGGCAAAACGCGCGATCTGACCTATGGACAGGGCCATGACTAGCTTCCAGACTCCGTTACCCAATGCGGTGATGATTGCCATTGCAAGCAGAGCTGACGGGACGGACATGAGCATGTCGACAATCCTCATCAGGATGGTGTCGACCTTACCTCCGAAGAAACCTGCGGTTCCTCCGATGATCGCACCTGTCACAAATGCTATTCCGATGATGGCCAGACTGCAGAATAGCGATATTCTTCCTCCGTAGAGGATTCTCGCAAGAAGGTCCCTGCCAAGCTCGTCTGTTCCGAACACATGCTCCTTACTGGGCGGATTAAGCCTGTGGACAATATCCTGCTTGATGACCATTGAGTATGGCCTGATGAGCGGGGCAATGAGGATCATGATTGTCACGAACGCGAACATCGCGACACCCAGCATGGCAAGCTTGTTCTTCTTGAATCTGAAGAGGATCAGCTCTCCGGTACTGTACTCAGAAAGGGGTTTCTTGTTTTTCTTCTTGAATATAGCCATTGTCCCCTCCTTAAGATGCAAGATCGATCCTGGGATCGACAAGCGCGCAGATCAGATCAACGATCAGGTTAATCACACCCACGATGATGGTGATGAAAATGACCGTTCCCATGACAACCGGAACATCACGGCTCTTGACCGCATTGATCAGGAGCGTTCCGATTCCGGGAATGGCGAATATGTTTTCGGTGACAACGGCACCACCGATTGTTCCGGCAAAACTGATTCCGATCTGTGTGACAACAGGAATCAGGCTGTTGCGTATGGCATGGTGGCGAGTGACATAACTTCTGGAGCCACCCTTTGCACGGGCTGTGCGGATGTAGTCCATGCGGACAACGTCAAGCATGCTTGTACGGCTCATCCTTATCATGGATGCCAGCGTGTTTGCTCCCAGAATCAGCGGCGGAAGTATGAAGTGCCTCCAGCTGGTGATTCCCGAGACGGGAAGCCAGTGCAATGTCAGGCAGAACAGCAATTGGCACATGGTCCCCAGCCAGAACGCAGGCATGGAGAACAGCAGCATGACCATGAATGTGCTGCCGTAGTCCAGAAGGCTGTACTGCTTTATTGCAGAGGCTATTCCAAGAGGAATTCCCACACCTGTCGCGAAGATAATCGCAAGGAATGAGACAAGAAGTGTATACGGTAATCGATGGGAGAACTCAGCCAGGACATCGAAGTTTCCGGTCCAGGACCGGCCGAAATCCAGGCGCAGGGCATCTCTCATATATCGCAGATATCTGATTAGCAGTGGTCTGTCCAGACCCATCTCATGATTGAGTGCGGCGACTTGTTCTTCCGTGGCATCCTGGCCAAGGACCATTCGCGCAACATCGCCCGGCGCGAGTGACAATATCAGAAACAGAATGAGTGTAACGGAAATGATGACAGGAATAAGCATCAGAACCCGTTTCAATGCATATCTTAACCAGTTCACAGGCTCCCTCCATTAAGAATGGAAAAGTGGATGATTAAACGTATGTGGCGTTGGGTCTTCCCAACGCCACATGGGAACTTCAAATGATGATCACTGACTGATCACTTCCATGACCAGTAGCGGAACACATAGTAGCTCAGGCAGTGTGCCTTGACACCCTGGAGATCTGAGTTGTATGCGACTGTGTTGACGCCGTTGTAGAGAGGAATTGTGTAAGCCTCATCAATGAGGATCTGTGCGATCTCACCATAGAGGTTCTTTCTCTCCTGTCCCTGGAGGGATCTTCCCTTCTGGGCCATCTCATAGATTTCCATTGCACGCGGATACCAGACAGCCTCGTCGAATCTTGACGGGGTGAACTGTGTTGCGATTGAGTCGGCAGCGATGAGTGATGAGGCCTCTTCAACAATTCTGCAGTCGAAGTTTCTCTTCTTACCCTTCTCCTCATATGTCATGTTGTCGACAGCCTCGACCTCACAGTTGATTCCGATCTCGAGCAGCTGAGCCTGCATGACCTTTGCGGCTGTCTCATAGGTTGTTCCGGCCTTACATGTGATTGACCATGGCTCACCCTTGTATGAGGACTTTGCAAGATACTCCTTTGCCTTTGCGACATCGTACTCGACACCCTTGATGTGATCAGGATATCCACCGTACATCGGACAGATATCAACGGTCAGGATCTTTGCTGCGCCGTTGTTGACTGCCTTGTTGATGTCATCCTTGTTGATTGCATACTGCAGGGCCTTTCTGAAGTTGAGATCTGTTCCAAGGCCGCTCCATGCATTGATGTTGACTGTGATACGTGCAGTTGAGTCACCTACTGCCGTGCTGATGCCCTTGACTGACTCGAAACGTGTGCACTGCTCGATTCCTGGATCCTTCATGACATCGTAATCGCCGTTCTGGAGTCCGAGGATCTTTGTGTTTGTATCAGCAACCATGACAATTCTGGCAGTCTTGATTGACGGTGCTCCTCTCCAGTGGTCCTCAAATGCCTCAAGGACAATGTGGTCACCGTTGACATACTCGACAAGCTTGTATGCACCGGTTCCGATCGGCTTCTCCATGTATCCGTCATCACCGACCTTCTCATAATAGGCCTTGCTGCAGATACCGCCCAGACGGCTGGCGATTCCATACGGGAATGCTGCGAACGGGCTTGTGAGTGTGACTGCGACTGTGTAGTCGTCAATGATGTCACAGTGATCGAAGTTGATGAACAGAGCAGCTCCGAGAGGACCTGCGGCACCCTTGTCCATTGTGAACTTGACGTCTTCTGCGGTCATCTCTGAACCATCGTGGAACTTGACTCCCTTGCGCAGATGGAATGTGTATGTCAGACCATCAGCTGAAAGGTCATAGCTCTCTGCCAATGCGGGTGAGAGAGTTCCGTCCGGCTCAAGACAGAGCAGACAATCATAGACGTTGGCAAGAACCAGGTTGTCGTCTCCGCCGCAGCCCTTAGCTGAGAGAGCATAGAAACGATACGGGTTTCCGGAGATCACCAATGTGACTGAATCCTTGGCAACTGTTGCCTTCTGCTCAGAAGATCCCTGTGCGAACACTGAGACCATTGCTGTCAGAAGAAGCAGAACTACGAGAATTTTCTTCATCTTTTATCCTCCTGATGTTATAGCCGCAACGCGGCATGTTTTCCCTATTCGGTGGACGTCCACTTCCTCAATCATACTCCTCAAAGAAGCGGCACGCCACTTATTTATCACTCAAGTCAGAGAAGAGAGGCACTGCCTGCATCAATATACAGGTGAGCGTTATCATGTGTCCTCAGAATCGAGGCGGGACACTTCTCTGAAACAGGTCCCTGAAGGGCAGCCTTCACGGCATTTGCCTTGCGCTCATTCGGCACCACGCAATGAAGGACTCCAGCCTGCCTGAATGCAGGAATTGTCACTGTAATTGCATGAGATGGGACATCATCGAACGTCGCAAAGCATCCATCGTTGACCTGCTGCTGCCTGCAGACATCGTCAAGTCCGACAATCTTCACAAGATGCTTGTCATTGAAATCGGCGACATCAGGATCATTGAATGCAATGTGCCCGTTCTCTCCGATTCCCAAAACAATCATGTCCATCGGCCTCTCGCGCAGCAGAGCCTCATACCTTTTGATTGCACCTTCGACATCAGATGCATCCCCTTCAATCAGGTTCACAGCCTTGAAGGGCTTTTTGTCGAATATTGCATTTTTCAGGAACGCCCTGAAGGACTGGGGTCTGTCAATGCTGATTCCGATATACTCATCCATATGGAAGGCGACTATCTTCTCCCAAGGGATGTCCGGAAGATTGCGCAGTGCCTCAAACATTGTGTTCTGTGAAGGAGCCGCCGCGAACATGACCCTGATCTCAGCCTTCTCTCGGCCAAGCTTTCTCAGATCCGCTGCAATTGCATCAGCTGCTGTTTTACCCATCTCCTGATTGCTGTCCGCCACTATCACGGACAGTTTGTCAACCTTGAATTCTCTCATGTGTGTCAACCTCCTACAGGTGTCTGACTCTTGAGGCATACTGCTCCTCGAGGGCTTTGTTCTTTCTGTCTCCGTCCGGCAGGTTTGCGCTTG
>JAFZUN010000040.1 GCA_017618315.1 Spirochaetales bacterium | reverse complement strand
GATCTCACATGTTGTTCCGCTTGACGGGATGACAAGTCCGATGTTCGCATAGCCGTTGTCGACGATCTGGTAAATTCCGTCATGCAGGAATCCGATTCCGATGACACACTCGCCTGTTCCGACGTTCTTTGACGGACCGGAACCGGACTTTGTGTAGACCTCGATGTTCTTGTCCAGATCCACCAGATACTGGATACCGGCATCATGACCGTACTTCTGGATGACTGTGTTGATGACAAGCTTTGCAGTTCCTGCAGTGTTGTAGTTTGACAGCCAGATCAGTCCCTTGTACTCAGGCTTGAGCAGATCCGGGAAATCCTTCGGTGCCTCGAGGCCGCGTCTCTGCAGCTCGTCGATGTTGTACATGAATCCGAGAATACCGGTGTAGATTCCGTACCAGAGGTTGTCCTTGTGCTTGTACACGCTCTTTGTGATGTGTGAAGCGTTGGCTGCGTCATATCTCTCAAGGAGACCTTCTGCCGCAAGCATGTTGTACGGATCTGTCGTGCCGCCGAAGAAGACGTCTGCTGACGGGTTGCCCTTCTCCTCCTCGATCTTGGCCTGGACCTCACCTGTTGAAAGGCGCTGATATGTTGTCTTGATGCCGAAAAGCTTCTCGAAGTTCTCGCAGACTGCTGAGAGATACTGCTCCTCGCATGAGCCGTAGACAACAAGCTCGCCCTCTGCCTGTGCGGCCTTGATGAGAGCGGAGTCGAATCCCTCGACCTTTGTCTCTGCGGCAGCTTCCTGAGCGCCCTGTGCGAAAACACCAGCCAAAGCCACTACCAGAACGAGCAGCACTACTGTAAGTTTCTTCATATTTCCTCCTCTTGACCCTTGGGTCAGTGTAAACGTATCCGTATGCGCTGTAGCGCACGGTAAACCTTATTATCGCATTGCTTCGCACCATGGTCAATCGAATTATTATAGTAGTCTGAAAGAGTATTATTTGTTATCATTAGAGCATGGCTTATGAAGTAACCGCTACACGCAAGAGACCGCAGAGGTTCGAGGATCTTGTCGGTCAGGAATTTGTTGTCTCGACACTGAAAAACGCCATTGAGCAGGGCAGGATCGCGCATGCATACCTGTTCAGCGGGCCCAGGGGTGTTGGCAAGACAACAAGCGCCCGCCTTCTTGCCAAGGCGCTCAACTGCGTGAACGGTCCTACGGCCGAGCCATGTGACCAGTGTGACAACTGCCGTGGGATTGCCAAAGGCAGTAGCCTTGATGTAATTGAGATAGACGGAGCCAGCAACACGGGTGTCAACGATGTGAGGGTGATAAAGGAAGAGGTGATGTTCCCTCCCACATCCTCACGTTACAAGATCTACATCATCGATGAGGTCCACATGCTCAGTCAGAGCGCATTCAACGCCCTCCTCAAGACAATCGAGGAGCCGCCAGAGTATGTGGTTTTCATCTTTGCCACCACGGAGACGCAGAAGGTTCCCGCAACCATCAGAAGCCGCTGCCAGCAGTTCAACTTCCAGCTGATTCCTCTTGAGACCATCAAGGGTCTTCTGGCTCAGGCCGCATCAGAAATGGGCATTGAGGCAGAGGATGAAGCACTGTTCTGGATTGCAAGGGAAGCCACCGGCTCCATGCGTGATGCCTATACCCTCTTTGACCAGGTCGTGGCATTCTCGAATGGAAAGATAACCCTGGCTCAGATCAGGGAGAAGCTCGGCCTGGTTGGAATAGACCGCATCAACGCCATAATGCAGGATGTGCTTGCTAAAAACCAGAGCGGATCTTTGGATAAAATCCACAGCCTGCTGGCAAAAGGCGTGAGCATAGAGCAGATTATCAAGGACTTCACAGAATACTTCAGGTCACTGTTGCTGATCCGCAAGGGTGTCAAGAGCGAGAATGTCCTTGGTGAGCAGGTATCAAGCTTCACTGCCGAAATCCGAGGAGCTTTCAACGAGGAGCAACTTGAGGCGGCACTGGACATGTTCCTGAACCTTTACAGGGACATCCGGTATTCCCTGAACCCGAGATTCGAGCTGGAGCTTGCCATCTCAAAGCTGTCAAAACTCAGATATGTGGCGTCAACTGCCAGCATTATCGAGCAGCTTGCCAGACTGAAGAACGACCTCATAAACGGAACCATCACCCCGCTTAACCCTGCACTTGCAGACATGAAGACAGTACAGCCGGAGGCACCTGCAACTCCTGTCCAGGAGCCTGCGCCTGCTGAGGAGACTCCTGCCGAGACAGTATCTGCAGAGCCTGTTGCCGAAGAGACCGTAGAACCCCCTGCCAATGAGGAAGAGGAACCTGTTGCAAACGACTCACCGACTGTTGACTTGTCAGTTCTCAAGGATATTCTCCCGCTCGGGACAGTGGATGTCCAGAACACTGATGATGGTCTGGTTCTGACATTTGATAAGAAATTCTACTATCAAACTGCATACAGGAACCTTCAATCAATCAGAGAGACAATACAAACCAGACTGAGGGGCAACATCAATGTGATCCTTGCTTTCTCTGATAATCCGAACAATTCAGTCTCTGACGAGCAGAGTGTTGCAGCACCGGCTGAAACAGTGCCGGAGACACAGCAGGAAACTCCGATTACTGAGACAGCTCCTGCCCCGGAGAAACCGACAATAAGCTCCGGCATGAGCGATGAACAGAAGAACCTGATCAACGATCTGATACTCTGCTTTGACGGAAGGGAGGAGAACTTATGAACCCCTTTGAGCTTTTCAAGAACATGAATGAGATAAAGAGCCAGGCCGAGGCAATGAAAGCCAAGATCGCCACAATCCGCTGCACGGGCTATGCCGGAGGAAACATGGTTGAGGCCGTGGCCAACGGAAACATGGAGATAGAGAGCATCAAGATTGATCCGGAGTTTGCCAAGCAGGAGAACGCACAGCTTCTGGAGGTAATGATCACATCAGCGGTGAATACCGCCCTGATGAACGTCAAAGACAGAATCAAGGAGGAGGCTGGGCAGACAATGTCCCAGTACGGACTTGGACTATGACCGCTCTTGAGAATCTTTCAAAACTGCTCTCCCGACTCCCTGGCGTAGGACCAAAAAGCGCATCAAGGATTGCGTTCTCTTTGATAAACACATCCAAGGACTACAATGATCTTCTTGCAAAGAGCATTGCGGAGATAAAGGACAAGATCCGCCCCTGCAGCATATGCGGCTCATACTCCGAATCCGATATCTGTCCTGTCTGCTCAGACCCAATGAGAGATAAGACTCAGCTCTGCATTGTGGAGCAACCGCAGGATGTGATCACCATCCAGGCAAGCGGAGCTTATAACGGGCTCTTCCATGTCCTTGGTGGCGCAATCAATCCGCTGAACGGGGTTGGACCGGAGAACCTCTCATTCGGTAAGCTCATTGAGAGGATAAACAGCGGTGAGTTCAAGGAGATAATCATAGCCACGAACCCGACAGAGGAAGGTGACACCACTGCCCTCTATATCCGCCACATCCTTAAAGACCGCGAGGGACTTTCGCTCACCAGACTTGCATCCGGCCTTCCAATTGGCGGAGACCTGGAATATGCGGACCGCACCACATTGATGCGATCCTTCCGCGGACGCATCCAGTTCTAAGAATAGCTGATTCTAACTACTTTATCCCGCGCTCGGAGCAGATTGTCTCGTAGGCTTCCTGTATCTCCCTGAAGCGCTTTGTGGCGTATTCCTTGAACTCATCAGCCATTCCCTTGGCCGCAACGGTATCGGGATGATACTCCAGGATCAGCTTGCGGTAGGCTTTCTTGATCTCAGCCTCTGTGGCGTTCTCGGAAAGCCCCAGAACGGCATAGGCCTTGGAGGCACCACGCACATTGTACTTGCGGCGGATGCTGTCATGGATGGACTCGGGAATGCGGAACACGCGAACAGCATAATCAATCAGGCGAGACTCGTTTGCTGATATGCGCCCGTCCACCATAGCCACACGGTAGAAGATATCCACCATCATGTTCAGAAGCTGAGGACTGCCCTTGAAGTTCTCATAGAACTGGTCAGCAAGGTTCTCAAATGAGGAATTCTGAGCAAGTGCCTGGTTGAAGATACTCTGCGCATAGTCATAACTCTGACCCATGAGACCCAGATCATTGATCATGAACTCATTCACCTTGCGGCGTGCGGCATCGCTCACCTGCCCGTCTGCAGATGCGAGTTTTGCAAGCATGGAGAAGGCGCCGACAAAAAAGACCATCTGAGATCTGTTGTAACCGGTGTTCACGAAGTAGAAGCGGCGCCCGTCAGAGTTGCCGTCCTCATTGCCTTCAGCTGAGGCCTTGTCAATCATGTAATGGCCGAATACGGCACCGGCAATCATGCCTAAAGGACCGCCGAGAAAGAATCCCAGCGTTCCACCAATAATTTTACCAAGCCAGGGCATCAGAGTTTGTCAATGAGCATCGAGCACTTGCCGCTCGGAATCGGGAGAGTCTTTTTCTTCTTCTCGTCGATGATCTCGATTGTGAAGTAGTAAAGCTTCTCGCTCTCAAGTCTGATCTCCCAGCCTCTGGCATTCTTGTTGCTCAGAATTGTGATCAGATTGCGCTTAAGGGAGAGTTTCTCAATTCCCATGACCTCAAGATTCGGAACTGTCCAGTAGACTGTCTTCCTTGGAAGGGAGACATCAAGTCCGATGATATCCTCAATCATGAGTGTGATGGTCACAAGACAGGCCTGCGGGAGGAATCTCTTGCGCGGGAATTCGCCGTCTGCAGCGGGCACACCCTCTTTGGTCGGGAGATAGGCCTCCCATACATCGCCGGGCTTGTCCCCTTCCGGATGCAGGGTGTCAAGGATGAAGTACATGTGTCTGATGGCGCATTCGCGTGCAAAGACGTACTCTCCGTATTTCTCAAGGCCCTTCACAACACCGTAGACATTGGACGGGACAACAGCTCCGCAGTAACCGCAGGCATTCTCCTTGTAGCACTCGGAATCTGCGCTGACACTCGGGAACGGATTATCTGTCCCGAAGTACTGCGGATCCTTGAGGTACTCGATCATGAATGAGGCGCGCTCATCATTGGGAATCTCTGTGAGCATTGTCCAGTAAGCACCGATGAGCTTGAGCGGAATCCTCTGCTCGTCAGCATCAAGGTCATAGTAGAAATGAGTCTCAGGATCCCACATGAGGTTGTTGATCCTTGTCTTGAGCGTGAAGTAAAGCCTCTTGTACCTGAAACTCAGCTCCTTGTCATTCAGGATGTCACCGATG
The DNA here is from genome assembly GCA_017618315.1 of Spirochaetales bacterium. Taxonomy (GTDB): domain Bacteria; phylum Spirochaetota; class Spirochaetia; order Sphaerochaetales; family Sphaerochaetaceae; genus UBA9732. The sequence continues at coordinate 3,827 of JAFZUN010000040.1, read as the reverse complement.
TTTGAGAGGTATAGGGCATTGAGGGCAACCATGGTGTTGAAGTCGACAGGATAGACCGTCTTTTCCCTCGGTGTGTTTCCTGTAAGGCAAGCTGAGATAGGAACCGAGAACAGTCCGTTCTCCTTCTGGAACATTGTCTTGAGCCAGTTGAAGTAGTTCTCAAGCACGGGGACAATGTCCTTGAGGCGCTTCTTGTTGCCGATCTTGTGGTAGAAGACATACTCGACATATGCGAAAAGCGGCATTGTCACACCCTCCGGGTTGCTCTCTGAGACAACAGGGCTTCCGTCCTCTATGCTGTAGTCGGATCTGATGGCACCGCTCTCCTCCTGCTTTCCGTAGAAGAAATCAAGCATGTCAAACGGTGAATATGTCTGGTTGCTGTAGTTCAGGTACAGAGCGGAGAGGCAGGAGTCGAACACGTTGAAGGTCTTCTGGTCAGTGCATGACACGTAGTTTCCGGAAAAGCCGTTCTGCTCCGTCCCCTGTGCCCAGTGCTCACCGATCCAGACCCATGACCTGTCGTACAAATCAACGAAATCCTGGTCGTAAAAATGAATTGAAGGAATTGACTCGTGACTCAATTTCCGCCCCCGTTCACAAAAAACCCCAATATCATAACCGATATTGGGATATCTTAACATAGCACCATTCTGCGGAAAAGTCAAACTTTTTTGTAAATATTATTTAGTGCAGAGAAATTGCCATGAACATTTTTTCACGAAATCCCGAGATTGTCTCATGAGGGAAGAAACGTTAGAATCCAGAATATGCAGGGTGATTTCCTTCCTATCTCAAAAGCGGACATGAACAGAAGAGGCTGGGATGAGCTTGATGTTCTTCTGGTTTCCGCCGATGCCTACGTCGATCATCCGTCCTTTGCATGCGCACTCTTGGGAAGGCTTCTGGAGAAGCACGGCTACAGGGTCGGCATCATAGCCCAACCGGATTGGAAGAACGCCGGATCACTTAAAGTCATGGGAAAGCCAAGGCTCTGCTGCATGATCAGCGGAGGAAACATCGACTCCATGGTTGCCCATTACACAAGCACCAGAAAGAAACGTAGCTCGGACCAGTACTCCCCCGGGGGAAAGGCCGGATTCAGACCTGACAGACCAACAATTGTCTACTCGAACCTTGCCAGGCAGGCCTTTGGTGATGTTCCCATAATCATCGGAGGCATTGAGGCCTCACTGAGAAGACTTGCCCATTACGACTACTGGCAGGACTTGGTCAGGAAATCAATTCTTCAGGACTCCAAAGCGGATCTTCTGGTCTATGGCATGGGAGAGCTTCAGACAATTGAGATTGCAGACCGGCTTGCAAAAGGAGAAGACATCTCTCAGCTTCATGACATTCAGGGAACATGCTTCAGCCTGTCAGAGAAGGAATTCGGATCCGGTGCATGCCTTGCATTCGAGCCTGTGACACTTCCCTCCTTTGAGGAGGTCTCCCAAAGGGATAAAGTATCGAACACGCCCACTCCTGATGGCCAGAATGCATATGCCAAAGCCTTCAACATCCAGATGATGCATGAGAATCCTTTTGAGAAAAAATGTCTTATACAGGCAAGTAATGGAAGAATTATTGTGCAGAATCCGCCTGCCAGGCCATTGAAAGAGAATGAGTTTGATTCCTTATATGAGCTTCCGTTCCAAAGGATGTGGCACCCCGTCTACGACAAGGACGGAGGTATTCCGGCCATAAGCGAGGTCCAGTTCTCCATAACAAGCAACAGGGGCTGCTACGGAGGCTGCTCTTTCTGCGCAATCACAAACCATCAGGGAAGGATAATCCAGACAAGGAGCCTGGAATCACTTGTCAGGGAAGCCAAGACCCTGACCAGACATAAGGATTTCAAGGGTTACATAAATGACCTAGGAGGGCCAACTGCCAATTTCCAGTGCCCCGCATGCGAGAAGCAACTTACCAAGGGTCCCTGCTCCAACAGGCAATGCATGTTTCCAACTCCGTGTCCGAACGTCAGGGACTCCCATATGCAGTACATCAGGAAGCTTGAGGCGGTGGCTTCTGTACCGGGAGTCAAGAAGGTCTTCATAAGAAGCGGAATCCGCTTTGACTATCTGATGCTTTGCGCGGATGAGAAGACCAGAAGGCTTTTTATAGAGAAACTTGTCAGAAACCATGTCAGCGGACAGCTGAAGGTTGCTCCCGAGCATATCTGTAACAGCGTGCTCCAGTGCATGGGCAAAAGCCCCGTTGAGGTCTACGACAGCTTCAGGGAGGCATATTTTGAGGAAAACCGAAGACAGGGCAAGAAGCAGTTCATAATCCCCTATCTGATTGCAGCCCATCCCGGATCAACGCTTGATGATGCGATTGAGCTTGCCCTGTATATGAGAAAGCAGGGTTTTGTCCCGGATCAGGTACAGGAGTTCTATCCCACCCCGGCCACAGTGTCCACCTGCATGTATTACACAGGCCTTGATCCAAGACCGGGAGAGAACTTCAGGAAGGTGTTTGTCCCCAAGGGAAGGGAAGCCAACCTTCAGAGGGCTCTGCTTCAGTTCAATAAGAGGGAGAACAGGCCTCTTGTGCTTGAAGCCCTGAGAAAGGCAAATAGGCAAGACCTTGCCAAGGTACTGCTACCCAGATAGACTAATGCTTGCGAGCGTAAACATGAGCACGATAATCATCAATGCAGACATTGTAAGTTCAGGAACAATCAGGAAGAACGCGGGCCTTTTCATCAACAATGAGGGCAGGATAGCCGATGTCTTTGACATGAGGGATTTTGACAAGGGCAAGTACGGCAACGTGGATTCTGAGATTGATATTCAGGGCAGGATGCTCTGCCCGGGACTGATAGACACACACATCCACGGAATCGGAGGCTTTGAGCCAGACTCATCAGAACCCGACGGTGCTCTGAAGATGTCAGAGACACTTGCCAGATTCGGAGTGACAGGTTTCCTCCCAACCCTTTATGCCGGCCGTGAGACAAAGATGGAGAAAGAGGCAACAGGAGTTGCCAGGGCAATGGGTCATGAGACCGGTGCCAGAATCCTGGGAATCAACATGGAGGGCCCGTTCCTCAGCCCGCTGAGATGCGGTGCACAGGATCCCGAGGCCCTGATCAGGCCGGATGAGGATGTTTTTGAACGTCTGATACAGGCCGGAGAAGGTCATGTGGTTGCAATGACGGTGGCTCCTGAGCTTGAAGGCATTGAGAAAGTGACCCGGGCGGCAAAGAAGAAAGGCATTGTCCTTCTGATGGGCCACACAAATGCAACATATGATGAGGCTATTCACGGGAAACAGCTGGGAATAATGCATGCCACACACATGTTCAATGCAATGTCCACATTGGACCACAAGAGCCCCGGAGTATCAGGCGCGGTGCTTTTTGACCCCCGCATGAATTGCGAACTTATCTCTGACGGCGTGCATGTGCACAAGGACCTTGTGTGTCATGTCATAAGGACAAAGGACTGCTCAAGTGTGGTACTCATCACAGACAGCCTAAGGCCCACATCTCTCGGACCGGGGAAATACATGATCAACGGAGACAGTGCCATACTGGGAGAAGAAGGAGCCTTTGTCATGGAGAAAAACCCGTCGCTTCTCTGCGGATCGGCACTCACCTTGAACGTTGCAGTCAGAAACATTGCCTCATGGACTGGTGATGTGGCTCAGGCTGTCAGGATGGCTACCGAAAACCCGGCCGCGGTATATGGCTTCAGCGATCTTGGAAGTATCTCAAAAGGCAAGCTTGCCGACATTGCCATATTTGACAGCTCATTCAACGCCACAGAGGTCTTTGTCGGCGGCAGAATCGTTTACAGTAAGAATTAGGAGAATAACAT
>JAFZUN010000285.1 GCA_017618315.1 Spirochaetales bacterium | reverse complement strand
GTGTAAATGTGGCCATCGAGAAACCGCTTGCTTCCTCGCTTGAAGACTGCGATGCAATTATTGAGGCTGCAAATCGCAATGGAGTTATAGGAACCACCATTTGTCAGAGGCGGTTTTACAGGCCGTCGATGAGGGTCAAGAAAGCAATCGAGGATGGAAAGATCGGAAAGCCGATTCTTGGTACGGTCAACATGCTTGGCTGGCGCGATATGGCATACTATGCCAGTGATCCTTGGCGCGGAACATGGAAGGGTGAAGGAGGAGGCGTTCTGACTAATCAGGCTCCGCATCAGCTCGATCTGCTTCTGTGGTACATGGGTGAAATCGATGAGCTCTACGGCATGTGGGACACATTGAACCATCCGGGCCTTGAAGTCGAGGATACGGCCATGGCCGTCATCCGCTTCAAAAGCGGTGCCTTCGGAAACATAGTTGTGAGCAATTCGCAGAACCCTGCTCTTTTTGGCAACGTCAGGGTTCATGGTTCCAACGGAGCTAGTATCGGAGTTCAGACGGACGGTGGTGCCATGTTCATCGCTGGAGTCTCAGGAATAGGTGAGCCTCCGGTCAATGACCTTTGGACTGTCCCTGGCGAGGAGGATAAGCTTGCGCAGTATAAGAAGGAGGACAGCGACTTCTTCAACAGCACCGGAAGCACAAGTTTCTTCCACAAGGTCCAGCTGTCTGATTTTCTGAAGGCAATCCAGACAGGATCTAAGCCGCTGATTTCATTGGAGGACGGTAGAAGAACTGTGGAGCTGATAACAGGAATCTATCGCTCATACAGAGACAAAAAGCCGATCAAATTCCCGCTCAAGCCCGAATACAGCGACGACTACGATGGTCGACTGATGAAGCGCTAATCCTCGTCATTTCTCCACGCAATTATGCATAGCGAGAATATCGCCAGACCAAGTGCGGAAGGTATGGTGATGAGTTTGTACATCTCCAGGACCCCATATCTGTCTGCAAGGAAGCCTGCGATGTAGTTTCCAATCATTCCTCCAAGTCCCCCTGAAATTGCAGCATAGAATGTCAAACCAAGGAAATGGACCTCTGGTGGCAGGAAGTGTAGCATGTAGTAGAGTAAAGACCCGACATATAGTCCATAACCGACTATGTCAAACAGCATTGAACATAGTGTGCCAGATGTTGTGGTTGTTATGTCAAGCATTGTAATTCTCAAGAAAGTTCCTGCCAGAGACACCCACATGAGTGTTGTTGGTTTATATCTCCTTTTGAGGCTCTCCATCTTATTCAAGGGTGGAAGCTGGATTATGGAAGTGATGAAGAAAGCCATGCCTGTGAATATCTCGCCTGCACCCATGACTTCGAATTTGCGGGTCAGGTAGTTCTGGCCAGGCATGCGGCTGATCTCCATGAGAGTGAAGCATATTACAAGCAGAACATAGTATTTGTTCGAGAAAAGGACAAACAGTGAGCGAAGGATTCCGATTTTGCTTTTGGGCTGTTCAAATGCAAAATTCTTTGAAGTGGAAGATGCAAGAACCACAAGACACATCGCCATAACGCAAAGGACCAGAAAGCAAGGGATGATAAACCCTGTCCCGAATGCATCGATTGCAAGGCCGTAGAATAATGATGCGAAAGCATAGGCCAAGGAGCCGAATGAACGCGTGAACCCATAGGAGAACGAGGAATCTGAAGCCCCGGTACGTATGCTCCAGACATCAATTATGTAGGTCAACGGACGCATTGTGCCAAATAGCATGAAAACAAACACATACGTCAGGAACCTGTTCTGGTGAACCAACAGCAGAGCTACAATTCCAATACATGAAGCCAGTAACAGAAGGGCTATAAGTTTCCCTACGGATTTGACACAGTCTGCCATCAATCCTGCTAGGGGCTGGACGGTCAGGGTTGCGAATGCACCGCATGAAAGGGCGATTCCGCATTCATAGTCGTTATAGCCATAGCTTTTGAGTAACCTGACCAGAAAGGAGAATAATACACACAGCGCCATCATGTAGAAGCCCTGGACCAACCCGATTTTCATGTTTGTCTTTGTGAAGTGACCGCTCATGATGTTTACCGTTTGCAATAGTATATGACAACGCACTTAGAGATACCATATGGTTGCCGTTTTTTCAGTCATGGACTTTTTGTGTTTCCTGCCTTTTTGATGCAAAAGTCATAGGACTTTTGTGTTTTTGTTTGCAAAAGTCATAGGACTTTTGTTATTATGACATTGTATTGCAGACCGGAGGGGTGTATGTACAGGGAAATCTTAAAGGACTTGAAGGAATGGAAAGACAGGATCGGACGGAAGCCTTTGCTGTTGACAGGTGTCAGACAGTGCGGAAAAACCTACATACTGGAGAAGTTTGCCAGAGAAAACTTTAAAAGTCATGTTCTTATCAACTTTGAGGAATCCGAAAAGATTTCCGCCATCTTTGACTTTGACTTCGATGTCAGAAGAATCATCTCCGAACTGGAACTGTACAGCAAGACAAAGATTGTTCCTGGAGAGACCTGTGTCATCCTTGATGAGATACAGGAGTGTCCCAGAGCAATAACCTCGCTCAAATACTTCTGTGAGAATATGCGTGAACTTCATCTGGTTTGTGTGGGTTCTCTTCTGGGCGTTGCAATCAAGAAACAGCAAATTTCATTTCCTGTGGGAAAGGTGAACCGGCTTGAACTTCATCCGATGGATTTCAGGGAATTCTTATCTGCGAAAGGCCGTGAGGATCTGATCAAGGTTTTTGAGGACTGGCCTGTGGATCGTGAAATCCCAGAACTGTATTCCGTGCAGATGAAGAAACTTTTGAAAGAATTCTTTGTTGTCGGTGGAATGCCTGAAGCGGTTAAGACTTGGGTTGAGACCGGAAGCATTGAAGAGGTTGAGAGGATCCAGACGGACATACTACGGGACTATGCAGATGACTTCTCAAAGCATGCACCAGAGAGTGAGGTCATCAAAATGCGGTGGATTTGGGATTCCATTCCTGTTCAGTTGGCAAGAGAGAACAGGAAGTTTATGTTCTCACATGTCAGGGAAGGGAAGAGGGCTGCTGATCTGGAAGATGCCCTTCAGTGGCTTGTTGATGCCGGACTGGTTTCAAAGTTGTATATGGTTGAGAATCCCGAATCTCCGCTGTCCGGATTTGCTGACAAATCATACTTCAAGGTTTATATGTGCGATGTGGGGTTGCTGAGAATCAAGTCGAAGGTTGATTCAGAAACCATCTTTGATGAGACTCCGTCATATATGAGGTTCAAGGGTGCTTTTACTGAGAACTATGTGTTGAATGAACTCATTTCATCGGGAAAGGAACCGTATTTCTGGCATTCGGGTAATACGGCGGAGATTGACTTCATGTATGAAAGAAAGGGTGATCTGATTCCTGTGGAAGTAAAGTCTGCGGAGAACACTCAGGCAAAGAGCTATAAGCTGTTCTGCCAGAAGTACAAGCCCAGGGTTGGATTCAAGTTGTCACTGAAAAACATTGCTGAAAACAGTCTTGAAGAAACCAGAACCTACAGTATCCCTCTCTATCTGTCCTGGACACTGGACAGATACCAGGGTATGGATTGACAGTCACTGTTTAAAAGATTAAGGCTCCGGGAAATACCTCGGAGCCTTTTAAATTTCATATCACATGTTGTTTATTTGAGCGTGACCTTGAAAGTGGTTGTCAGACCCGCATAGGAGACTGTGATTGTCTTCTCTCCGGCTGTTGAAAGATTGTCAGTTGTGGAGAGCGTGTAACCTGTGCTGTAGTCGTAGTAATTGTTGTCTGAACGGTTGTTGCTGTTGGCTCTTGCGCAGGATGCGATCTCATCCTTGTCAGCTTTTCCATCACCGTCATAGTCCACACCGTCAGCTTTTGTGTAGTACAGTGTTCCAGCGGGGCTGGTGCTGGTCTTGACCGAACCGTCGTTGTTGACTGTCATTGACTGTCCACCAAAGCCACCCTGAGGAGCCGCCTGTCCCTGACCGCCCTGTGGCATCTGACCCTGCTGCTGACCCTGAGAAGCCTGTCCCTGGGGAGTTGCCTGTCCGGCCTGACCTTGAGGTGCCTGACCCTGGGGAGCAGCGCCGCTGCTCTGTGACGAGAACTTATCAATTGAATGCTGGATTGGATCTGTGTCTTTAAGTGCGGCAAGACTGTAGACTCTCCTGAAATCATCGTTTCCGGCGGCATTGGTGAGGACCTCGATTACAATGAGGTGCTCAGACAGGTCGTAGATATCAATACCTGCATCCAGTGTGGCACCGTCATACTCCGCGACAAGATCCTTGGGTGTTGCGCTGACAGGTGCCTGGTTCGTGGATGTGAACACAATGTAGGTCGGATCCTTTCTTGAGCTGGCCTTGAGCTCGGTGTAGCTGTTAGTGAACGCATCGGTCTCGGGGTCAATGACGCCGTTTCCATCTGTGTCCTCTCCGACATAAAGGGCCACGCTTCTTCCTCCGTCAAGATTGTATGCGAAAGTGTAGCCCAGGTTCTTTGCAAGTTCCGCCAGCTGCTTGACCGATCCGTTGGCGCAGATGATGGCATAGCCTTCCTCATTGGCTGCAAAGACTGTCCTGGCCGCAGCACCTGCGTAATGTCCAACATAGTTGTCAAGGCCAAAGACCTTGTCATCGGTCAGATTATCGTCTGTTTCGTCATAGAGGACCTCTCCGCCGACAAGGATGGGAACAAAGCCTGTGACTGCGGACACCACATAGGTTGACGGATCGGATTCTGACTGCAAGACCTTATTCCCGTTGATGTCATAATAGTATGCCTTTCCTGCGACAAGTGCGTCGGCATCTACGAAGTAGTCTGCCCAACCGACCTGTCCGCCTGCAGTGATGATGAGCGGATCACACTCGGTGTGGTCGATTGACTCAGTGCTCTTGATCACAACACCGTTTGCTATCACAACTCCGTCCGGCTCCCACTGGGCATAGCAGTATTCATAGCCATAGCCGTTTCTCTCATTCCAATTGTAGAAAATACCTGCATTTGAAGCTGCCAGGATATTGTTCGCGGCCCCATAGGTGCTGAGGTCGCTGGCAAGGGTGGCCATGTCGTCGACAATTTTATCTGCGGTCAGTGAGCCGTTGGATGCAGGGATATACACAAACGGGGTGTAACCTTTTGACTCCACAATTGTATATGCTCCGTAGGTGGGATCCTCTGCGACTGTGTAGGTGAGTGACTTTGGCTGTTCTTCCTTGACTTCCGTGATTGACTGGGCAAACACCGCGGATACGGCAAGTGCCAGAAGCAATGCGATAGTAAGAATCCTCTTCATAGAAATACTCCTTGATTTAAGTTTTACTAAAGAGGATTCTAATCTGACAGGTTATGGTTTGCAAGAAAACGGGGAAAACCTCACACTTCTTCACATTTGTTGAGACCCGGGTACAGAATTGAAGAAGAGTGAACAGAAGTGATTGACAACTGTTTCGCATGAGGCTATACTGCAAATGGTTAGAGGACTCTAACTAGCATATTAGTCTCCTTTTGGAAAGAGTATTCCGATGTTTTTGATGGAGGGCTCCACAAGGGCCCTCCCTCTCTTTTTCTGGAACTGCTTGAACTTGTGCTTTCCATTGATTAGATTATAGACAGTAATAATCAGCGAGGGAGCATTATGGAAGAGAACACAGTAACAACATCAGGTATTCTTGAATCCATCAAACAGTGGGGAATGACAACCGGAATCAAGATTATCATTGCCCTGATCATCATGTTGATCACTTTCAGGGTCATCACAGTCATCTCAAGAAGAATCGAGAAGAGGCTCGAGAAGAGCGGCAAATTCGATCAGACCCTTGTCAGAACACTGTCCTATGCAGGGCGAATTGTACTCAAGATTGTGGTAGTGACATGTCTTGTCGGCTATCTTGGAATTGATACAAGCGGAATAGCGGCACTCATTGCTTCTCTCGGAGTAGGAATCGGACTTGCGGTAAACGGAGCACTCTCCAATTTCGCCGGCGGAATCCTGCTTCTTGTCACACGCCCGTTCAAGGTCGGTGATTATATCGCGGCTCAGGGAACCGAGGGTATTGTAGAGGACATCAAGGTCGTTTCAACAAAAGTCGTTACACTTGACAACAAGGTCGTGCATCTTCCTAACGGAGCTCTCTCAAGTGGAAGCATAGTTAACTATTCAGAGAAAGACATCCGCCGTGTGGACCTCAACTTCTCAGTCGCAGGAAACGATCCCGAGCTTGTCAAGAAACTCATCGAGGATGTCTGTGCCGCAGATGAGAAGGTCCTCTCCGATCCTGCGGTATTCGTGCGTGTCACTGATTACGGCGCAGGAAACGGTGTGAAGGTCACAATGAGGGCCTGGACAAAGACAGCCCAGTACTGGGACACTTATTTCGATCTCCTGAATGGTGTGAGAAAGGCATTCGAGGCCAACAATATCGTCATCCCGTTCAATCAGCTGGATGTGCATATCAAGAACAATTAAGCATAAGATTGTTTTTGATTGTTAATGGCCTGTGAGATTACTCACAGGTCATTTTTTATGGACTTGAGCTTGTTATAGGCATCCATTGCTGTACGGTTCACAGTAAGCGGGGTAATGGAGATGTAACCGTTCATTGTGGCATCCAGATCCTCATCCAGGTTCTTGGTGCCCTGATAGATGGAGTAGCCACATGCAATATACATGCCGCTCTCCACCTCCTTGAAGATGTCCTTGTAGAATGCGCTGCCCTGACGTGTGAGCAGTATTCCTTTGGGGTTCTCCGGGATGTTCACGTTCCAGATAAGATTATGGTCAAGGTACTTGTTCCTGATGATATGTTCATAGCATGAATCGAGGTACTTCTCTGCCCATTCATACGTCTCCGGTATTGTTGAGAACGCAATTGCTTTGCATTTGAAGTAAGCTGCCTCGAAGATTGCGGCATCGGTTCCCGAATAGGCTATGTCTTCTCCGACATTGATGCCCTTGTTGATTCCGGAAAGCACCAGATCGAACTTCATGTTCAGCCCGTTGTAGGCAAAGCGGACACAGTCGGAAGGTGAGGAATCCACGCTGTAGCAGTCAATTCCGTCAAGCCAGGAGACCTTTTTGACCTCGAATGCTGTGTGGATGTTTATGCTGTGGCTCTTGGCACTCTGCTCGACCTTTGGAGCAACAACTGTGACATCTCCGAGCTTTCTTGCCCAGTTGGCAAGGATCTCCAGACCCGGTGCTCTGATTCCGTCATCGTTGGTGACAAGGATTCTCATAGCCACCCCGTGTTGTTTGCCTTGTAGTCTGCAAGTAACTTGTCTGCATCAGATATCAGGGCCTGCATCTCCTGTGTGGAGTGCACGGTTGCTCCTGATGCATTTGAATGTCCGCCTCCGCCGTACTTGTTCGCAAGTCTGTCGACCGTGACGAATCTTGATCTGAGCCTCACTCTTATGGAGCCATCCGGGTTGTCAATGAATGCCAGCCATATGAGGGAGCCTTTGATCTTGTTCATGAACTCGACGCTGTTGCTCGCCTGCTCACGGCTGAGGTGGAAGAGCTCCTGCATGGCCTTGTCCACATAAACGTATGCGACTCCATTTGGTGTTATCTGCATTTTATCGAAAACATTGGCCTGGAACTTGAAGTAGTTGAAATCCTCAAGGTAGATGTTCGCATAGAGCCTCTGCATGTCAATTCCGAAATCCAGAAGATATCCTGCACGGCGCAGAGTGTTGCCGTTTGTCTCCGCATATTTGAAGCGTCCGCTGTCAGTGACCATGCCTGTGTACAGCAAAGTGGCCGCACGCCTGTCACATTTAAGCTCATCTCTGAATGTGTACTGGAAGTCGGCTATCATCTCACAAATAGAGGAGATGTCATCCTCAACCCATTCAAGGTCCCCAAACGGTGTGACATTGATGTGATGGTCTATCTTGATCAGCTCCTTTGATTTTGTGATGTTCGGATTGGCCACGCGGTCAAGGCCTGCGGTGTCAACGACTATTCCAAGTGCATTTGTGTAATCAATACTGTCCGGGTCTGTTTCCTCGGTCTCAAGGAATGCCAGGTACTCGGAATTATCGTTGTTGGCAACTATGATGCGTTTTTGGGGATAGGTGAGTCTGAGGATATGCGCAAGTCCGTGTGAGGAGCCGATTGCATCCCCGTCAGGTCTCTGGTGTCTTGCAATGACAATGGTGTCATATTCCTTGATCTTCTCAAGGATTGCAGTCTTGGTTCTGATGTTTCTTTCTGTGTTCATTACGTTTATTTATATCTGCAATTCGGGTTACGGTTCAAGAAGTCTGTCAAGGTCATCCAGCATCGCCATAGCAGTATCTTTGTCCGCAACGATGGCTCCGCTGGCCTTCTCATGACCGCCTCCGCCGTACTTGACGGCTATGGGGTTGATGTTGACATCGGAGGACCTGAGCTCACATTCGACTTTGCCGGTCTCCGGATTCTCGGTGAATGCCACCCAGATTCTCACTCCCAGAAGGTCGGCCATTGTGTTAACATAGCCTCTGGCGGCATTGTGCACGCTTATTCCGAGATCCCCGAGCTCTTCCTTGGAGACATAGTAATAAGCCACCTTGTTGCCTGTGAAGCGGATCTTCATGATGAGTTTTGCCTTTATTCTGAGGGTCTCGATATCTGTCATGTAGAGGTTAATGTAAACGAAGTTGGTGTCAATGCCACTCTTTAGCAGGAATGCGGTTCGCCTGAAGGTGTCGCTTGTGGTTGAGTCAAACCTGAAGCGTCCGCTGTCTGTGACAATTCCGGTGAAGAGGGCGGTGGCAGCCTTGCTTGAGACTTTCAGGCCGCATTCAATGGCAAACTCCGTTACCAGACCCGCGCAACTTTCATAAGAAGTGTCAATCACCTCGACATCGGCTATCTGGGAACTGAATATGTGATGGTCAAGCCTCACGGTTCTTTTCGCAAGCCTGTAGCGGTCATCACTGATAAGGGCTGTGTCAGCGCTGTCAAGGATGATTGCCAGTGCGTTCTCATACTCCGAGTCACTGACAATGTCCATGCCTTTGCCGGCAATGAAAGAAAAACGACTTGCAGGCTCTCCTACAATGCGGATTTTCTTGTGAGGGAAATTGTCCAGCAGAAGATGCATCAGGCCCACCTGACTGCCTATTGCATCTCCGTCAGGAGCTTTGTGCCGGTGGATTATTATGGTGTCTGCCTTGCGGATCTCTTCCAATACTGCCTCAAACATCTTTCACCTCCAGGGGGAGGACTCTGCTGTTCTCATAGGTTGTGAACCTGATGACATAGCCGTTGTCCTCCTGTGGCTCTGACTGGTATGTCATGTGCCAGTTATCAAGTTCGTCCAGATTGTCAAAGAAGACCTCTGCCTGTCCGTCGGCATCGACCTTTGTGAGCAGGACCTTGTCACAGTACGGAAGTAGCGTGTGGTACATCATTGCCCCGCCTATCACAAAAACATCCTCCGGTTGATATTTTGCAATCTCTGTGAAAAGCTCTGGCAGGCTCTGGACCATGACAAAGCCGTCTTCTTTTGCTTTGCTCTCATCCCCGCCCGGCCAGAGTACTATGTTGGTCCTGCCCTTGAGGGGCTTGCCTCCGGGGAATGAGAGGAGGGTGTTGGAGCCCATTACCACAACCTTGCCTGTGGTGCTGGTGCGGAAGAATCTCATGTCTTTGGGAAGGTGGAACATCAGGTCGTTGCGTTTTCCTATTCCCCAGTTTCTGTCACAATGAAGTATCGCCTGCATTGCCAGCTCCTATTAATACATGCCAAGGGTGAAGAACACCGATGTCGCCATGACGTCTTTGTATCCGTCGTAGTTTTTCCCTGTGATTGGGAAAGACATCTCCAATCCGGCTCCGAAGAACCCGAATTTGGCCCGGATGTCAATTACAGATTCAAGCCGTCTGTGCGGGGTTGAACCCAGAAGACCGAACGAGATCAAATGTATGAACTTGTCCCATTCCCTTGCGTTGTCATAGCTTCCGTGGAAGCCGAGTCTCACTGCGCGTATTCCGGCAGATGCGCTGACTCCTGCCCCTGTTCTTGGGTTGAACACGTATGTGAAGCCTGGAAGAAGTGTGGCTGAGAGATCAACATGGAATTCCTGGTCGACGTGGAATTTGTCGAACGATATTCCGAGATTCACCTCGCTGATGAATGAGAAATGGGGACCTGTCTGCGAGAATAGGTCATCTGACCAGTATGTGCCGCCGGATATATCGAATGTCGTTCTTTCCCCTGATGTTTCACTGTCCTCTTTTTTCTCGGATGTGAATGTGCCTCCGACGCGTACATAGGCTGATAGGTCGGCAATGCACAGAACGAGTATGAGGATCAGAAAAAGAGCTTTTCTCATTTAATACTCCTTTAACTCAGATTGCCACCGGGATGTCGTACTTCTTCTTGTTGTACACGTAGTTCTCAAGCTTGAAGTCATCGGTCGTGAACTTGTAGAAGTCCTTGATTTCCGGATTGAGCGTGAACTTGGGGGCAGGGAACTGCTCGTTCTCAATGATTTCCTTGACAATTGGGATGTGGCGGTCATAGATGTGGGCATCGGCAATCACATGAACGAACTCGCCCGGTACCAGACCGCTGACCTGTGCCATCATGTAGACAAGGATCGAGTACTGCACCACGTTCCAGTTGTTGGCTGTCAGCATGTCCTGCGACCTCTGGTTGAGAAT
>JAFZUN010000284.1 GCA_017618315.1 Spirochaetales bacterium | reverse complement strand
CTTTGATTTTCCAAAGTTATATTTTCGCTGGGCAGGAGAAGTCGCATTATACAGATGAAAGATAACATTTTTTGCGCCATCAATTGCTTCAAAAGTTCTGGCAACAAGAGGCTCGCGGGCCTGGCACAAAACCTGAATCCATACATCATCGGGAATCAGTTTTTCTGTAATCAGCCGTCGCACAAAATCAAATTCTGTATCAGAGGCAGCAGGAACAACAAAGCCACCGGGGCACATGCAGAATGAGTAGACACCCATTTTCCTCCCCTTAACATCAACCTGAGTTGAGAAACTGTACTCTGCGGCAGGCAGAAAATCGCCTCTTCCTTTTGGGTTGTGATACTGGATCTGGTCTATAAGATGCTGAGGATGCTCAAGCCTCACTCCCATGGCAAGACTCTTTGCCTCCATGGAAACGGCCTCAGCCTTCAGCATTCTGAATGTGTCTCGTGCGGCATTGCCTATTGCAAGGATTACAGGACCGTCAAATGAGAGTTCTTCTCCGCTTGTCAGGTCAAGTGCCCTCACCCCGGTACATCTCCCGTCCTTCAGGACAAGATCTGTGACTTTTGTCTGAAAATGCACCTCTCCGCCATGAGAGATGATGGCATTTCTGATATTCTCTATTATCTTGGGAAGCTTGTCTGTCCCAATATGAGGATGCGCGTCACAAAGGATCGTCTCAGAGGCACCAAAGCGCACAAATGTCCCGAGAACTTTGGAGTTCTCGCCTCTATTCTTACTCCTTGTATAGAGTTTTCCGTCAGAGTAAGTGCCGGCTCCGCCCTCTCCGAAGCTGTAATTTGAGTTTGAGTCAACTACATCCTGGGTGCTGATTCTAGCGATGTCCACCCTACGTGAATGGACATCCTTGCCACGCTCAAGGACAACAGGTCTGATACCATGCTCAAGAAGCGTCATGGCAGCAAAAAGACCTGCAGGCCCGCTTCCCACAACAATGACCTGTCCCGAATTTGGTTCAGCATCCCTCATCTCGATTGACTCAGCCACAGGACTCTCTGGATTGATCCTGCACAGAAGGTCAACCATTATCTCGCGCCGCCGGGCATCGACAGATCTTCTGAGAATCACAAAGCTGTCAGAACCTTTCAGCCCCAAGGCTGTTCTCAATGAGTCTGTGTCAAATGCCTTCTGAGGCGGAAGCCTCAGCGTGATGTCTTTCTGCATATATTGAATACTATAGAATATCGCTTGAAGATGAAACATCTTTCTGCTAAAACAAACCTGTGAACGCACTTTCCGTATACAACGTCTCCAAATCCGTCAAGGATGACTATCTTTTCTCAGAGGTAAGCTTCGGGCTTGATGCCGGTGAACATCTGGGAATAATCGGAAAGAACGGAGCAGGAAAGTCAACATTCCTAAAGCTGGTTGCAGGCCAGAGTGAGCCGGATGAAGGACAAATCACAATCAATAGCTCACTGCGCATTGCATTCCTGGAGCAGGAAGTCAGGTTTCCTCAAGACTGCACTTTGGAGGGTTTCCTCAGACTGAGCAAAGACCCACATGTTCAGATGCTTGTCCGATATGAGTCGGGTGAACATCAGCTGATGGATAGCCTTGAATCTTTGGGAATCTGGGACATAGAGGACCGCTACAGGAGATATCTGACTGAGCTTGGTGTAAAACGTTCGCTTGACTCAAAGATGGTACAGTTATCTGGAGGAATGCAGAAAAAAGCAGCTATCGCCAGGATTTTGGCTATTGAACCCAATATCCTTCTTCTGGATGAGCCGACAAACCACCTTGATATTCCTGCCATTGAATGGCTTGAGAACCACCTGGGCTCAGAGCAGTTCACAGTCCTTTTGGTCACGCATGACAGATATTTCCTTGACAGGATCTGCAACCGCATCATGGAGATTGACAGGCGCAAAGTCCATTTCTATGAAGGCGGATACACAAGTTTCCTGGAGGGCCGCGAGCAGAGAGTCAACGCACTTCAGAAGGAGCAGGAGCGTCTTGCCACAATCCTGAGACGAGAGCTTGAATGGCTTCACCGGGGTCCCAAGGCCAGAACAGGCAAAGACAGCGGAAGAAAGCAGCGCATTGAGGACATGCTGGGCCAGAGGACAAAGGCTGAAGAGGAATCCCGCGCATTCTCCAGCATAGCAAGGCGTATGGGAAAGAAGATACTGGAGCTTAAGGATGTCAGCATCTCAAGAGGCGGACACCAGATTTTAAAAGATTTCAACCTTGAGTTCGTCAAAGGTCAGCGCTTCGGTGTCATAGGAGAGAACGGAAGCGGTAAGAGCACACTGCTGGAGGTTCTGACCGGAAACCTGTCTCCGGAGAGCGGCACGGTGGATACAGGAGTTAACACCGTTTTCGGATACTACGATCAGAACTCAGTAAATCTTCCTTTGGATAAGACTCCTATTGAGTTTTTGTCAGACATCAGCGAGCTGATAGTCCTATCTTCCGACTACGCTGTCACCCCGGCAAGGTTCCTTGAGCTTTTCGGATTCCCGTCATCTTTCCACAGGCTTCCGATAAGTGTGCTCTCCGGCGGAGAGAAAAGACGCCTTTATCTTCTGAGCACCCTTGTTCGCAATCCCAATTTCCTGGTTTTGGATGAGCCCACGAACGACCTCGACATAGACACCTTAAGACGCCTTGAACAATACATCCTGGACTTCAACGGCTGTGTTATTTCCGTAAGCCATGACAGAGCTTTCCTAGACCGCACATGCAGTGAGCTGATAATCATGCCTGAGGCACGCAGATTCGAGGGCAATTACTCTGACTATCATGAGAGCCAGCAGGCTCAGAGCAAAGTGTCTGATAGCACGACTGCAAATACCGCAAAGGAACAGACACCGGCCAGAAGACATGACCATCAGAAGAAAGGTCTATCATTCAAGGAGAAGCGTGAGTTCGAGGACCTGACTTCAGAGATAGAGACCCTTGAGACAGAAAAGCAGGAGCTTGAGGACTTTTTCACATCAGGCCAGGTAGATCAGGGCGGACAGAAACAGGCCAGATATTCCGAGATTCTCAAAACCCTTGAGAAGAGCTATATCCGGTGGGAGGAGCTTGCTGAGCTTTCAGAGTCCTGAGTTCAGCCTCTGTTGACGTTGCGAAGATAATCCTCCATGGAAATCATGGGGCGCTCAAGCTCAGATATTGTCTGCTCCGACAGGGTCAGCTTTTCCGCATACTCCTCTCCGGCTTTTGTGAAACGCTTTAAGAGCGGGTCTGCAACAACCGCTGCCTGCGGAACATTAAGAAGCGGAGCCTCCGGGACAAAGACCATATCCGGGTTGCCGAAGCAGTTTCTGCACATGATCCGGAGCCCCTCAAAGTTTCCGTTCCAGTCGGGAAAACCGCACCCGCTGATCACAAGCGTGTGTTTCTTCGAGAAATCCACCACTGTCTCATGTCTGATAGTTCCATCCTCCATCTGAACCATTGTCATGGATGTCAAAGGCAAAGTGCGATCCAGGACAGCCTTGAGATGAGACGGCATCGCATAGCTGTATAGAGGGAAGCTCCAGATTATGATGTCAACCTCTTTGTAGAGGTCAAGGATTGTATTTTGATCATCATCAATCACACAATGACAGTCCTTTTTCTGCCAGCAGAGAAAGCATCCGCGGCATGGGGCTATCTGTTTGTCTATGACATCGACGATCCGCACTTCGTGCTTTTTATCCTTGTCCATGCCTTCAAGAAATGCCCTCGTCAACCGCATGGTGTCGCTCTTCTTCTTTGGACTACCGTTGAGTACCAATATCTTCATGTCTGCATCTCCTCTCTGAGTAAGATATGTGATGGCCGGCCATGTTTCAACCTATTTTCCGTAGAGTCAGTCATAAAAAACAGTTTCATTCCACCATCAAATCATGTATTCTGTTTTCCATGGGTAGAAAGGATGGCAAGAGGGTCAAGGACGCCGACCCCATGTACACGATTGTCCCCTACATAATGGACAAGCGCTATGATGCAATGAACATGATCAACCTGGATGTTCCGGTTGATCCCATTAAGGAATATATCAAGGCCAAGAGAGCTCAGGGGAAATATGTCAGCCACATGTCTGTCATAATCGCATCCTATCTCAGGACTATGGCCCATTTCCCGCTTCTGAACCGATTTATCGTCAATTGCAAGATTTATGCCCGCAACGACATTCACTGCGCCATGGTTGTCCTCAAAGACGAGGACGGAGACATGGAAGGCACAATGAGCAAGGTCAGCCTGGACAAGGAAGACACAATCTTCACGGTCAATGAAAAGATGAACAGTTACATTGAGAAGAACCGTGAGGCAAAGAACAAGAATTCGACTGACAAACTGATCAAAAAGCTTCTCTCATTCCCCGGTCTGGCAAGATTCGGCGTGGGTCTCTTCAAGTTCATGGACAAGCACGGCCTTCTTCCTGCCAAGATCATTGATGCAAGCCCGTTCCACACAAGCTTCACAATCACGAACCTGGCAAGCCTGCGCACCAACTACATTTACCACCACATCTATGAGTTCGGAACCACCAGTGTATTCATAGCCATGGGCAACACCAGAGAGGTCCCATTCAGGACCAAAGACGGCGTTGTGTTCAAGACATGCATACCTTTGGGTGTTGTCATGGATGAGAGAATCTGCAGCGGGCACTACTTTGCCGATGCATTCAAGCGCATGAAGACATATCTTGATAATCCATCACTTCTGGAGAAGACATTCTCTGAGGAAACTGCTGGCTGATCAGTTGATTATAACGGAGATTATTGTGTTCACCTTGTATTTTACTGTCACATATCTGTTGTCTTTTTTCCAGATCTCAATATCATAGCCTTCAAGGTGATCGACATAAATTGCAGGTCCGAAAACAGTTTCTATAGCTGTAGTGAATCCGATATAGACAACATCATTAATCCCACCTTTGTCCAGGTCAAAGGACATTCCACCACCGCCTTGTTTGATGACCCGATCAAACTGCTCCATCTCACGAGTATAGGCCACGCTGCTATTATCCAAATCAACGCCGCTACTCTCCGGCAGTGTGACTCCAGAGGAAACCCTGAAAGCTTCTCTTGCCTTGGCATAGAACGCTGTCATCTCCGTGGCTCCCAATCCTACTGCGGCAGAATCATCACAGCTTACGAACACAGTTAGCGCAAGAACAATTATGGTGAGTATTATAAACAGGTTTCTCTTCATTCGGATTCTCCTTCCCATAAATCTGACTACAACAAATATAATGCCTTTGAGGTGATAAGGCAAAAGAATTTGTACTTAATAGATGAATTGCAACTACTAAACCGATGATACTGCGAGTGGGAGTAGGAACTAATGATGGCTTATTTTGTGTTTAAAGCTAGAAAAAGATGAGGGTTTATTAATTCAGAAGATATTTTTGTGCTCGGGCAGAGTGGATTTGCCCTCCGGCTCCCGGATGTCCGCCTTCCGGGCCGGCCCGGCTTCGGACAACACTCAGTTGTCCTCCTACCGCCGGGCTTCAAATCCGCTCTGCCCGCCGAAAAATGCAGAAGGGGACAGCCTAAACTGTCCCCTTCGCATTTTCGGGCAGAGTGGATTTGAACCACCGACCCCTTGGTCCCGAACCAAGTGCGCTAGCCCCTGCGCTACTACCCGATTTGAAAAACCTTGTT
>JAFZUN010000283.1 GCA_017618315.1 Spirochaetales bacterium | reverse complement strand
TTGAGCTTGCAGCCCTGCTCGAACCATGCGCCAAGCTCTACGGGATCCTTAGATGGAATGGAGATATCATATTTCCCTGCCAGATCAATCACTGTCGACGGTCTGAGACCTCCGTCCAGATGATCATGAAGCTCCACCTTGGGAATTCTCTTAATGATGTCGTATGGAATCATGGCAACCTCCGCAGCATTTCCCTTTTATCAATCATAAACCAACACTTTCAATTAGTGAAGATTGTATATTATATTTATCAACCGTGACTTTCTATTTACATAACCTGATTTTTCTGAAATAATGCAACTAAATATTTTTCTTTATATAAAGGATTAACCGAGGTTAACATGACAAATAAGCAAAAAATCCTTAACAAAAAGCTTCTTTCCGCAGCCGTTTCCGCAACAAAGGCAAACGACATTCATCTCCTGGTCAGACAGGGCGCAGACGTCAACTGCACCAACGAGTGGGGAATGACCCCGCTGATGCTCGCAGCACAGTATAACATCCATGTGGTTGTTCTCAAGGCCCTTCTCAAGGAAGGCGCTGATCTGTTCGCAGTTGAGCCCAAGTACAGGTCAAACGCACTGCATCTGGCAGCTAACACATGCTCCAACCCGAAGGTCATTGAGGCTCTTGTCGAGGCCGGTTCAGACATCAATGCCAGAAACTATCTCGGAGAGACCCCGCTGATCATGGCTGTGCTCTCAAACGACAACACCAGAATCTTCTCACAGCTTCTTGCATGCGGCGCGGACATCTCAATCTGCGACTGGCAGGGACACAACGTCATGGAGTATGCACGTAGGGAGAAGAGACCCTATATCATCACAATCCTGAAGCAGCTGGGCCTCTGATTAAAAAAACAACCCACGATTTCTGCTTCTCGCTCAGCGCCTACCAGACAGGTATGTCGCTTCACTTCAAAGCACCCTCATGGGTGCTTTTTTAATCATTATCTGTTCTTAAAGATTCTCTTTCCAGACCTTGATGGGGTTCAGTCGGAAACGCAGCCAGACATATAGCCACGCGATCAGGATACATGAGAGATGAATCAGATGCGCAACCCCG
Organism: Spirochaetales bacterium; assembly: GCA_017618315.1. GTDB lineage: Bacteria > Spirochaetota > Spirochaetia > Sphaerochaetales > Sphaerochaetaceae > UBA9732. The sequence goes on along the minus strand of JAFZUN010000283.1, from coordinate 5,803 downwards.
TTTGCAACACCGTAGATCTGTGAGAACAGCTCAATGGCAATATAAATCATCACGGCATAAGGCATCTTGACCGGAATAACAAAGAAAAATAGCAGCCTTGCACCGGGGAACAGCACCGCGCAGAGGAACAGCAGAGCATAAATGCTTCCAGAGGCTCCCATGACTGCGACATTGGTTGTTCCCTGGACAATGTAGAACAGGTAGCTGATAATGCCTCCCAGAATGCCGCAAAGGAAATAGAAGAGAACGAACTCCCTGGTTCCCAGATAGCGCTCAAGCGAGCGCCCGAACATGATCAGAGCAAACATGTTGAAGAACAGGTGCCACACGCTTCCATGCACGAACATGTAAGTCACAAACTGCCAGACCCAGCCCATGTTGATGCAGCCCGGGATTAGACTCAGCCAGTAGACAAGCCGCACTCCCCTAAATGCGATGTTCGTATAATTCACGGCAAAGAACACCAGCACGTTTATCAGCAGGATATAGATTGCCGCATTCGAATATGTGTATTTGAACTTCCTGTTCAGAAAAGAATCTCTCATCATCGCTATAAAAATAGTAAACGCCTCGAGTTGTGGCAAGCCCCTTCAAAGATGGCCATAGGGTTCCATCAGATCCGCCATCTCACAATGAAGATACTTTGCCAACCTGAACAAAGTCTCAGCTGATGTCTTGTTTATATCCCTCTGCCTCTGTTCAAAAAGCTGAATCTGACGCAAAGGCACTTTTGAAATCCGAGCAAGTTCCGATTGTGAAAGGTGACAGGCTTCACGCCTTATCCGAAGTCTTGTCTGCGGAGACACTTCCGAAAGCTTCTCCTGCATAAAATCGACAAACCTCATTATGTCCGTCTCATGGTAAATGGGATACATCTCAACAATCCCCTCCAGAGACACAGCAGAGAGTATCTCCAAGAAAGACAGATTGCTGTACCACTGGAAGAACGCCAACACCCAGCCAGCCCAATATTCAGGACTCCTGTCGATGAACATCACGTCTTCAGCATCTTCAAAAGGTGTGTTTGTCTCAAGAAGAACCTCCCTGGCCAGCTCACACCCGTTCATGCCGGCAACATACGCCGGATTACCGCCGGCAAACTGTTTTGAGCAATCAGAAACGGAGAAAGCCTTTCCAAAGACATCCGGATCAATTCCAAGCGTCATGACTGCAAAATCCAGGGCATGCCCGAGAACCCTCTGAGCTCCCGCGACATAATCCTCATCGTAAGCGCGGATCACCATTTTCAATTCCCTCTCTCATGATATCGAGCATGAACAATTCATCACTTCTGTCATATTGTTGTCTAGTCATCCTGTAAGCACGACGTGCTTCTCTGTCCCTTGTGACTTTTTTCTCGTAGAAGATTCCCGCATCAGCAGTCTCCACCCCGATAAACCGTATACACTTGAACGCCTTCTCGCTTTTCAGGACAATTTGCTCCCCCAGCTTCCCCAAATGCATGGCCTCTGACAGCTTTCTCAACGATATCACACCGGACACGAAATCCTGTGCAAAGGAGAAATATGAATCATCAGCACGATATCCAACAATCACATCATAATCCGAGATATCCAGCAGAAAGTGACCGCGCAGATAATCTTTTGCTTCTTCCGAGACACTTCCCTTCTGCCAGTAAGTACGGAACTCGGTCAGAAGCGCCAGCCAGTTCAAAATGTTATAATCTGGCGAGTCAAGATGAAGAACAGAAAGATCGTCAATGTCAAATTCGTAGGCATTTACAAACCCGTCTTTACGTTTGCCACATGCCCATTCCTTGGCAAGGTCCTTGCTCTCTGTCGTATAGAAGCCGTAACCGAAATCATTGGTCCGCTTGCTTCCGTTGAATTGAGGTTTTTCAATGATATGTTCGGAACCATGGTAGATTATCACTTTGTTTATTATATCGCTACAGCGATACAATATCAAGGATTTCTATCTTTAATGCCACCTCTCATTCGACGAAATATATGGTACAATCAGATTATGGCCACCAGCAGAAGAGACACAGCAGATTCCTACACACAGAGAGCTCACCGCGAGGGCTACCCTGCGCGCAGCGTCTACAAGCTTGAGGAGATCCAGCAGGCAAACTGCATAATCAAACCCGGGGATACCGTGCTGGATGTAGGAGCCGCACCGGGAAGCTGGACGCTCTACACACACAGGATGCTTCTGAAGGGAAAGGGCCAGATCATAAGCGTGGACCTTAATCCGTTGAACCTGAATCCGGTTCCTCCAACAGTCACAGCATATGTGGGCGATGCCTTCTCCAAGGAAATTCGTGAAAAACTCACGTCACATGGGCCGTTTGACGCCATCATCAGCGATGCAGCCCCCATGACCACAGGCAACCGCACGGTGGACACCTCACGCTCCGAATGGCTTGCCGAGCAGGTTGTGATTCTTGCCAAAGAGCAACTGAAACAACACGGCAATCTTGTGATAAAGATCTTCCAGGGTGGCGGACAGCAGCAGCTACTCTTGGAGATGCGAAAGATGTTCAAGAAAGCAAAGACCCTGAAGCCTAAGGCTTGCAGGGTCGATAGCTTTGAAACGTATCTTATCGGATTGGATAAGAACTAACCGTTTAAATCACGTTGTCAATTTCTGTCTTTTCATATCAGCGTCTATTAATAGAGTTCTTGAACTTTCCTCCAGAACTTTCATCTGTTGTATTGCGATTTTATTCAGCTTCTCAAGACGCTCAGGTTGTTCTATTCCATCATTTATGAAAACAGCATTAAGATTCTCCATATTGGAAAGGCAGATTAGTTGATTTATCGAAGCATAATCACGAATGTTGCCTTTTAATGAAGGATTAATAAGCCTGCTTTTGTTTTAAAGTGGTCAAATTCGACCACTTTAAAACCTGGATTATCCGGAATTCAATTATTGACATGTAAACGTGATTTCCTTGCCAGATTGCGGTGAGGCGAGATGACATACCTATGTGGTAGGCATCGAGCCGAAACGCAAAAATGGCAAGTGAAAGGACGTTTACACCAGCAGCGAGTGCAGCTTGCGAGCGAACTCCGCAGGATTCTTCGGCATGACGCCTTCTGAGAGCAGAGCTTGGTCCAGGAGGACGCTGGCTGCATCGGAAACAAAGGCATCGTCCTTGGAGTCCATGATGCGCTTTACAAAGGCATCATCCGGGTTGACCTCAAGAATCGGGGCGCTTCCCTGATAATCGCTCTGGCCCATGGCCTTCAGAAGCTGCTGCATCTGCACGGACGGATCGTTCTCATCGGTGACCACAACTGCGGACACATCTGAGAGGCGTGTGCTCACCACAACATCCTTGACCTTGTCACCGAGGGCCTTCTTGAGTTTCTTGGATATCTCACTTCCCTCTTTTTCTGCTTTCTTCTTCTCATCCTCTGTCAGGAAATCGTCCATGGCGCCGCTCTTGTTCACGGCCTTGAGCGGGATATCCTTGTACTTTCCAACTGATGAGATCACAAGATCGTCAATGTCATCTGTCATCAGAAGAACTTCAATCCCCTTCTCCTTGAATGTTGAAAGAAGCGGAGAGCTCTTGAGTGCGTTCTCATCAGATCCGGTGATGTAGTAGATGCTCTTCTGGTCTGCAATCATCCTTTCCTTGTAGTCCTTGAGGGATGTGTAGCCTTCCACGGAAGTGCTCTTGAAGCGCACAAGGTCCATCAGGTCATCACGGTTCGCGTAGTCCTGATAAAGGCCTTCCTTCAGCGGGCGGTTGTACTGCTCTATGAACTTGGTGTAGAGTTCCGGGTTCTGATCTGCAATCTTCTTGAACTCGCCCAGAAGCTTCTTCACTGAAGCGTTGCGGATGCTTGTCATGACCCTGTTCTGCTGCAGTATCTCACGGGACACATTCAACGGCAGATCCTCTGAATCAATGATACCGCGGACAAAGCGCAGGTATGTCGGCAGAAGCTCCTTCTCGTCATCCGTGATGTAGACACGCTTGACGTAGAGCTTCACACCCGGTTTGTAATCGGCATGGTACATGTCAAACGGGGCCTTTGCGGGAATGAAGAACAGCGTGGTGTACTCTGTGGCGCCCTCTGCCTTTGTGTGCAGGTAGAAAAGCGGATTCTCAGAGTCATAGCATGTGTTCTTGTAGAACTCGTTGTAGTCCTCTTCCTTGAGCTCGCTCTTGCTCCTGGTCCAAAGGGCTGCAGCACTGTTAATCTTCTCAACTTTATGCTCAGTACCGGTGACGTTGTACTTGTCGTCATAGGTGTTCTGGTCATATGCAAGATAAATCGGGTATGCGATATGGTCGCTGTACTGCTTGATGAGGTTCTCTATCTGCCATCTGTTTGCATATTCCTTGCCTTCATCATTCAGGTGGAGTACTATTGTGGTTCCGCAGCTTGAACGCTCGGCCTCCTCAATGGCGTACTTGTCCTTGCCGTCGCTGACCCATTTGTATGCCTGGTCGCTTCCGTAGGCCTTTGATGTGACCTCAACCTTATCGGCCACCATGAACGCCGAATAGAATCCTACTCCGAACTGTCCTATGAGGTTGCTGTCCTTCTTCTGATCCTCTGTGAGGTTCTCCAAGAAATGCTTGGTTCCTGAGCGTGCAATGGTTCCCAGGTTCTCTGAGAGCTCGTCGTGGCTCATGCCTATACCGTTATCCTCGATTGTCAGCGTTCTCTTGTCTCCTTCTGTGAAACTCAGGTCAATTCTGAGCTCACCTTCAGGGGTCTTTCCGTCGACAAGTGTCTTGTATTTGAGTTTGTCCAGTGCATCAGATGCGTTGGACACAAGCTCTCTCAGGAAAATCTCCTTGTGTGAGTAAAGTGAATGGATGATCAGCTGCAGAAGTTCGGAGACTTCTGTCTTGAATTGTTTTCTTTCCATGTTGTTTGTTCCTCCGAAATCCACTCAAATTTAATAAATAGAACGCCAATCGGCAACATTCTGCTGTTCCATATTTGAATAGGTTGGGTATAACAGTGAGAGTTTCATCCATGCTCACGGAGTTCACGAGTTTCACGGATTGCACGAGTTTCACGAGTTCCACGAACAACAACGAACTTGAATTGTTAATCAAAGCAGATGATATCAGGAATAAGATTTACACCATAAGAGGCGTTCAGGTGATGCTGGATTCTGATCTTGCACAGTTGTATCAAGTGGAAACTCGAATACTGAATCAGGCAGTAAAAAGGAACATCAACAGATTTCCTGAACGATATTGCTTTCAACTGACTGAAGAAGAAGTAGACACATCAAAATCACATATTGTGATCTTGAACAGAACCAAAGGCAGAGGATCAAACATCAAGTATTTGCCTCATGCTTTTTCGGAAGAGGGTGTCGCAATGCTATCAGCAATCCTACGCAGTCCTATAGCTGTCCAAATGAGCATTAAGATAATGGATGCATTTGTTTCCATGCGCCATTATCTGGCAGATAATGCCATGGTCTTCCAGCGACTTGACCGTATAGAGCTCAAGCAGCTTGAAGCGGATGAGAAATTCCATCAGCTCTTCGGCAGACTCGAGGAGCCAAGGACTGACAAGGCCGTCATATTCTTCAAGGGACAGATGTGGGATGCCGCAAGCTGCATAGAGCAGATACTGGAGAAGGCAGAGAGGGAGATAATACTCATTGACTCTTATGTGGACAGGAGGACATTAGACATGCTCTCAAGGAAGAAAGCCGGAGTGACAGTCCTGCTGTTCACTTCTGCTTCAGGCAACAGGATTACGGAGAAAGAGCTTAATGACTTCAATTCCCAGTATCCTTCATTGGAAGTACGGATGACTGATGAGTTTCACGACAGGTTCCTCATACTGGACAG
>JAFZUN010000282.1 GCA_017618315.1 Spirochaetales bacterium | reverse complement strand
TCCCAGAGCTTGTCCACAAAAGAGCCTGATTCCTTTATCTGGGCTGTGAGCCCCCTGTAATCAGGAGAGGCGACGTTAATGGACTCGATTCCGTCATAGAGGTCGGATATGGCTTTGTTGTTTTCCTTTATTGTTGCGGCGGCATCTATGGCATCGGTGATGGCCTTGGAGAATCCCGCTCCGATGTTTGCAAATGATTCGTCAGCCTTTGCTTTGAGATTGTTCTCAGAAGTTCTGTCGATTCCGAGGTCGATTGAAGCCAGTTTCCCGCCGACTCCGAACAGTTTGCCGACCCACGAGTTCTGAAGCTTTTCACCTGTGTTCTGGATCACATCCTGGATTGACTGCAGCACGCTGTTCTTCAGATGCACAGCAATGTAGCCGATCCACTGGATGATTCCCGTGAAAAGCGAGCCGATCATGGAGGGGATATTGACAAAGATCTCCTTGATGACGGTTGCAGCTATCACTCCTATATTCTTGAAGACCGTGGTGAAGATGGTCTTTATGGAGTTCCAGCTGAAGGTCGCGGAGAGTATGTCGCCTATATAGCGGAAGGTGTCTTTCGCAGTCAGCCCCACAGACTTGAACCATGCTCCGATACGACCGAAGAAGTTGGTCACCGAGACACGTACATTCTCGATTATCTGAGGAAAATTGATCCTGTCCAGGACTTCATAGGCTTTCTCAATGATGGCTTGAATTGAGGATATGAAACCGTTTTTGATTGAGACCCAAAGGTTAGAGAGTATCGGTCTGATGTTGTCAGCCACCAGCCGGATCATGTCCGGGATGTTGCGGATGATGCCGCAGATGAGCCTGATTCCATTGACAGTCGTGCTGATTATCTTATCTATGACCTGACCGACCTTAGACTCAGTGAGCCACTTTCCGACCGAGTTCACAAGGCCGCTGAGATCAACCCCGACCTCATTGCAGTAACTGGTCAGAAGATACATCAGATAGTTGAAGATTCCATCTGCAGCAGTCCTGATGGTGTCCGGGATGGCGTTCACCACGAGGTCCACCATGTTGGCGATGTTGGTCAGGGTATTTCTGACCTTTGTGATGGTATAGTCCTTTAGAAACGAGAATACGTTCTTGATGTTGTCATAGTTGAAGAAGTGCCCGAGCATGGACCTGACGGTCTCGCCCAGCTTTGAGATAAACTCCGGGAAGTTGGAGAACACTATCTTCACGTTCCGGACGAATGTTCCGAACTTGTCGCGCATGGATGCAAGCGCATTGTCGAACCTGGCAATCATGGGAGCGAAGGTGAAGTTGACCAGATCTCCGATTGACTGCCTGATGTCTCCCCATGAGTTCTTGATGTTGGTGACATGTTGACGTGTATCGATCTCCGCAAGCTGCTCGGAATAGGTCCTCAGCGATGAGATGACCTTGTCCACTGCCGCACCTTGGGCAAGCTCGTCCTTGGTCAGCCCGGATACATCTATTCCGAGCTTCTTAAGCTGGGTTGTTGTGCCGTTGTAGGTGTTGAGCAGCGTGGTCATCGAGGAGTTCAGATCCTTGCCGGTGACATTTGACAGGTACACGGCAGCTGAAGAGATCTTGTCGATGTCATCAGCGTTCTTGCCCAGTGCGGCGAGCTCCGAGACCATAGACTCCACGTCTGCTTTGGATGAGAGGGTTTGTTTGGACAGCTTCCTTATGGTTGCGGTTGCCTGATTGTAAGCGGATGTATTGCCCAGGGCGATCTGAAGCTGCTTGTATTTGCGCTCAGCCTCCCAGAATGAGTTGAAACATGCGGCGCATCCGTCACCGAGTTTCTTCAGGGCCGCGACAATGGCAGTTATGGTAAAGGCCTTCTTGAGCATGTCACCCGCTTTCTGGGCGGCATTGGACAGGCCTGATATGTCGCCTTGTGCGGATTTAACGGCAGGCCCGATGTTGTTCTGGCCTGCGATGATGACCTTTGCGGTTGCCATGGAGAAATCTCCTTATGGAAAAGAAAGACCCGCAGAATGCGAGCCTGGAAGTCGACTATTTGTGTATCAGGTTTTTGTTTTTCTCAGCTATGTGTTTCCGGTATTCCATC
>JAFZUN010000281.1 GCA_017618315.1 Spirochaetales bacterium | reverse complement strand
TTCCCGGGAACATGATCACAAGCATCAGCAGGATCAGCATAAGGGCAGGAACCTTGTGGAACTTGGTCACTATCAGCGCATTGAGGGCCTCAAGTGCTCCCGACTCCTGAATCACCGTCATGAAAAGCATGGCTGTGGATATTATCAGGATTGTGTCCACATAGGTGAATGTTCCCTCAAACAGATGTCTGACGGGAATCCCCTGCCCTCCGACAAGGGCGCCGACAATGGCACCCAGTATCATAGAGATACTTACGGGAAGCTTCAGAAGAAGGTTTGCCAGCAGGAACACTGCCAGCATGGAAAGCAGACAGATCAGCTCAATATCCATTTTGGATCCTGTATCACTGGAAGATTTCGGTGAAAACCGTCAGGGCATCCTTTGTGGCATAAATCAGGCTGATCGGTTTGTTATGCTCCTCAGCATACTTTGTGAACTTGTAGTCAAAGTTCGCGTCTTCCTTCAGGACAATGAGGCTGGCCTTCTCCATGACCATGTCAGAATAGAGGTCGGACAATGTTCCTCTGCGGGCTGAACCGCCGATATGACAGCAGATGACCTCGACATCATTGGTGTTGATGTACTCCATGATTGCCTTGGCCCTTGCAGTCTCATCAGCCTCGGAGATTCCGGCGGCTCCAAGGCCCTTTGTGCTGGCTCCGACTGCAATGATGATTGTCTTGTAACCCTTGATGGTATCAGCTGTGGCCGTGGCGTTGTAGACATAATCCACGCCGATTCTCTTCATGACCGTGTCAAGCATCGCCGCGTCTGTGCTCTGTCCGAAAGAGGTGACAAAGACAGGCTGCTTGTAAAGGCTCTTGTCAATGGTTCCGATTGTGACGACCCTGTTCTCCTCTGAAGTCTGCTGGGTGAAATCAACAGTTTTGTTCGGGTCATACTCTGAATCCACAGTACCGGTTGAGGGTGTTGTGGATGAGCTTTCAGCAACAGGTGCTGCGGCAGCAGAAGCCGAAGTGGAAGGAGCTGCAGAAGAAGAGCTCTTGCTGCATGAGGCGAATGTGAAGATCAGGGCTACTGCCAGAAGAATTAAGGCCAGTTTTTTCATACCATCCTCCGATATCTACATAATAATATAATACGCAAATCAATCAACAGGTTTCAGGATTTTACCCAAACCTGCTACAACCATATCCGAATAAGACCCCAGTCCGTCAAAGGCTATTGCCTTGTCCGGATAAGCCTCACTGAATGCCTTGGCAAGATAAGTGACGCATGTGACATGCCTTGCCACTCTCTCCACGAGCGGATATCCGTTCTCAGGAACATCAAAGTAGATGTATCCGTCCAGATGAGCCTGATAATAGTTTGGCTCGTTGCCGTTTACAATCAAATCATCATCCATTTTGCCGTGAAGCGGTCCCATGGACGGATTGTAGGTCTCCATCAGCGTCATCATTGACGCCGTGTTGTCTCCGAGACTCCTGTGGGACAAGCCGTAGGACTTGACGCCAGAATACTCGGCACGCATGTCCAGGTCATCGAACTGCATGTCAAGCGCCATGCTCTGGGCAATGGACATGGCCTTCTGGTTATCTGCCTTCATGTTGACCATTGTACAGTCCAGATACAGGAACTCAGGAGATCCCTCGTGCATGTCCATTGTCAGATTAATGCCCTCTTCGTTGATCAGATTGAAGATTCCAGCGCAAACTCTTTCTGTCAGGACACCGTTCGGGTTTCCATAGTAGAGCCTGTCCACGTTTCTGATCTCTGCGATCTCAGTCCCCATCAGCTCTCTTCCGGACGATCCCATGTAATAGGTGTAGTCAGGCCACTGGTCTACCGGGTTAGTAAGACGGTTTCCGACCCTGAATGTCCTTGTGCTTCCGTCGGAAAGCTCAATGTCAAAGAAATCCTGCATGCCGTCCAGAGGCGACGTATGCGTGAATCCGCTCTTGTTTGTCCATGGGATTATGAAGAGCTTTCCCTGCGTGCATCTGAGATTCTCGGCCATTGCAATTGCCGCGACAGGACTTGCACTCTCATTGGGATGTGTTCCTCCCAGAATCAGCATGGCTCCGCCAGGCTTACCGCTGTCCAGCACATAGATCTCTGTATCCAGGTCTGTACCCTTAAGACCTTCACAATACTCAGAGAGCATCTTTATCTCTGTCACATTCGGATTATCCGCAATAGGCTCCGCCTTATGCATTGCAATGAAATCCACAGAGGCCATCACCGCAAAAAGAAGGGCAACCGCTATCACGACTATGTTCTTGATATAGCTCATTCCACCCTCCTACTTTATGTGAAGTGCCCTGAGCGTGAATGTCACAAGCACAAAGGCAATACAGACAAGCTCGGTAAACGGACGTTTCTTTACGATCTCAAGTAGGAAAAGCAATGCGAAGATCGTGATGATTATGTAATAGATCACCTGCAGCATAAGCTCTCCTACCTGATCAGAAATGTCAGCTTGTCGCCGAATAGAACCAGAAGCACTCCGCAGACAAGCACCAGAATGGTCGGAACACTCACGTATTTCAGCAATTCCGTGCGTTTCAGACCATCATCCTCGATTATTCCGCCCCTGCGGGTAATCAGACCCACAACGGCAAGAACCACGCTGCAGCCCGTGACTATGACCGTATTGGCCAGCCAGCCGATCGGGAAGACTGCATAGGTTATAAGGAAAGCCGGAATCGGAATCGAGAGGAAATAACCGATAATCAGGGATGCGGCCATCAGCATTAACATGACACCCGTGGTGCTGTATCCCAGAATCCAGTAGCTGAACAGTCCCCTCACACCGGTCATTGAACTGACTTCGATGAACGAGCCGAGGGCAAAGACTATGGCCATCGGTACGGCGGCCCTCATAAGACCTTCGGAAACAGTTTCCAGAGTCTCTTTTGCGCTTCCGAAGAATCGGGTCAGAAATAGAATCAGAACCGTTGCCAGGAAGAATATCAAGGTGTTTCCGCCCAGCCAGACAACTGAAGACAGAATTTCATCAAAAAGGACCGCAACCAGGACCAGAAACAGTATGATCAGAGCAGATGATGCGCCGGGATCCTGAACTTCGACATCTTCAAGCGAAGACAGGGTCTTGTGCTCCATGATTCCGTAGACGATGAATGCGGGAAGTCCTACTACCAGAAGCGGCAGGAAGAATCCCGAATAAGGGGTCGGAAGAACGCTTCCGGCTCCGTTTGCGGCAATCATGGCCGGGATGCAGTTCGGCGGCAGTATTACTCCGAGGAACGCTCCCACGGCAACTATCACGGAAGCCTTCTTCTTCCCCTGCTTCTCCAGAAGGTTCCTGATGATCTTTCCGGTTGTCAGAAGGCTTGCAGAAGCAAAGCCCGTGAGCATCGCAGGAAGTGCAATGAAGAACAGCACAAAGAAAGATCTCAGAATGCCGCACTTAACCTTGGAAATCCTGGAATAAAGAAGAACAAACGCACCCGACCGGTCCAGAACGCTCACCAGAACCGAGGCCGCACAGACACATAGCATGCTGTCCAAGAATCCGAACGGACCCTCGACAATCTCCCTGAACCGTATTCCCATTCCTGCGGCCAGGCTTCCTGCGACTGATGCCACAAACAGGAAGAACACCGACCACTTCTTGTCATTGCGTGTGGCAATCGAACCCCCGATCGAGATCAGGAACATGACAATTGCCACTACTATCTCATTTCTCATTCATAACCTCAAAACACAAGTTAATAGGCAAATAACAACTATTAAATGTCAGTTCGCCGCAGGACTGCGGTAAGGCGAAATGACAGTGCTATGTGCACGGCATTGAGCCGAAACGCAGAAACTGCGGATGAAATGGCATTTAGTAAGCCGCAGAGCCGTAGTGCCTTCTGTCATCACCAATGGCATAGAACAGCCCGTCCTTCTTCTCAATGGCCGCGATGCATCCGACATGCGAGCTGTACTCGCGGTCCTGGTCAATGAGGTTGTAGCCCATTGCCTCAACCGCGGCGATTGTCTCTGCGCTGTATCCGCCTTCCATGTAGAGGTCCTTGATGGTCATTCCGTCCTTCCAGGTTCTGGGGGCATTTGTGGCCTGGGCAATATCCATGTCGAAATCTATGTAATTGACAATGGCTGCAAAGGCTGCGGAGACAAGTGCCCAGTTTCCGGGAGATCCGACCGCCAGAACCGGCTTGCCTGTGGAATCAGCAACAATTGAGGGGCAAGTGGTTGAGCAAACGCGGATATAAGGCATGAGCATGTTGACGGAGGCTCCGGGTGTGTTGTTTAGGTTGGAGAGGTGTGCAGTGAACACAAAACCTGTTCCGGGAACCGCGACAGCACTTCCGAAGTTGATTCCGTTGGTGTTGGTGGTGGACACGACATTGCCGTACTTGTCCATGACAACCATGTGGCTGGTTCCGCCCTGATCCACAGCTGTGCTGGCAGCTACCGCCTCGCCGGTGGAGTTCAGCTTGACGGTAAGACGTCCTGCACCAACCATCTTCTGCTTTGCATCTGGAGTGATCTTTGCCGCACGCTCTGCAGCATACTCCTTTGAGATGATTGTCTGAACGGGAAGATCATAGTATGTCGGATCTGCCATGTAGGCGTTTCCGTCTTTGTATCCCATTGAGAAAGCCTCAGCCATGATGTTGACGGTTTCCGGACTGTCTGCGCCGTAGGATGCAAGATCAAAGTTCTCGACAATGTTCAGTGCCTCAAGGAGAGCAGCTCCTCCGGTAGACGGGCCGCCTGTCGTGTAGACGGTATAGCCCCTGTATGTGGTTGAGATCGGCTCCCTCACCACAGACTTGTACTGGGCAAAGTCCTCATGTGTCAGAATTCCGCCGATGCTCTGGATATAGTCGACCATCTTGTCGGTGAACTCGCTGTCGTAGAATCCCTTGATTCCCTGATCCGCAATCAGCTCAAGGGTGTCAGCGAGGTCATTGTTCTTCACGGTGTCGCCTATGCTGTACAGGAAGCCGTCATCGGTATAAAGGCCCATTGTGTAGTCATAAGCCTTGAGGTTCTGATAGCGGCCCTCGATGTTGGTGTTCCATCTCTCCGTGACAGGGAAGCCTTTCCTTGCAAGGTCAATGACAGGCTGAAGCACCTCTCTCGGAGTCATGGTTCCCCACATCTCAAGTGCGGTGAGAGTTCCGTGGACTACACCCGGGATTGCGATTGATGTGACCGCAGGCGGATTGTCAGAGCTTGAAGTCTCTATCTCACCTGCAATGGCCTTTCCCGGAGCCATTGTCATGTACTCGATGGTGACATACTTGTCCTGGTCGGCAAGGTAGACCGTCATCTGGCCTGCTCCGCCTACTCCGCTTGCCGCCGGCTCAAGAAGACCCACTGCATAGATCATGCCTACTGCAGCATCGATTGCGTTTCCTCCCCTCTCAAGGATATCAACCGCAATCTGAGCTGCAAGCGGGCTTGCACATGCGGCAGCACCGTTCTCTCCCACAGCACCAGTGTGGAAGATGTCACTGGGGAACTCATAAACCTTTTTCTGGGCAGTCTCCTGCACCTGCTGCTGCGGCTCAGAAGCTTTGGTTGTCTCTGCCGGTACGGCACTTTGCTGGGTTGCAGCCGTAACAGAGGCAGCTGTCCCCGTCTGGCCCTTTGAGCATCCGAATAAGGCAAATACTGCGACAAGAGCAACCAGCAGTATGACTGTTTTTCCGATAGACCTCATAAAATCACCTGTTGTTTTATGAAACGCGCCCCCAGGGACGGGGGCGCACATCATTTCAAGAAAGAGTAAGCGTATTGCCGCCTACGTTGAATCACATGGCCTCGATTGTGACAAGGTCAGCACCTGCCGGGATAACCAGCTGGGGAATGGCTTCTGCGTAAACCATCATGACAGTACCGTCAGCATAGGTCAGCTTGTACTGAGTCACATCCGCCATTCCGATCTTGGCGAACACATCACCGAGATTGATTCCGGTCTCCGGAATGTAAACGAAAGCCTCGTCCTTCAGGATATAGTAACCTACGTTGTAGACCGCATCCTCTTTCCTTGTCTGCTCCATTCCCATTGTGATGTACTCTGCGCTGGCGTGCCATGCGATGTATTTCTTTGTGAAGTGTGTGTACTCTTCTTCTCTTGCATAACCGTCTGCATAAGAAATGACCTGAACGCTCTCACACGGTGTGATGTCGAACTTTGCGAACAGCTCTGCGACTGAATATGCACCTGCATACGGATGCTTGGCTGTTGTTGCTGTCGGATACCATGTTCCTGCTCTGTTTCCGAGATACGGGGGTTCCACACCATAGACGCCATCAGCATTGAGAAGCATGACCATCCTGTAGACACCGTCGCCTGAGACCTTTGAATCCTTTGTGATTCCCTCAACTGTCACGGACTTGACGTTCGGGAGCTTGACGCTGCCGCAGACCAGTGTGATCACATCACCCTCGTAGACAATGGATGCCTCTGCAAGCTGCTCAGCCTTGAGTGTCACCTTATCTCCGGCGACATTCTCGAACACGAAACCTGTTGCAGGAACAAGACCGACGTTCTCTGCCACGTAAACGAGATCTGTGATTCCCTCATTCGGCATGAAAACAAGAGCCTCGTTTCCTATCACACACCAGCCCTTGTACCAGACATCAGATGACTCCTTCTGGTTGGGACCTACAAAGAGGTCATAATCGTAAGCCGGATTGTCTTTGATAAAGCTCACAAGCTTTCCGCGGAATGTCGCAAGATCACATGTGTCAGTATAGAGGTCGGCATATGCGACTGTGCTGACATTGATGTTGTCGGAAGGAACGAACCAAAGGTTAGCGTCAATGATCTCTCCCAGGCTGTAGCTCTTATGCCACTCTTTTGCATTGTAGCACTGGCGGGTCTCCTCAAGACCTGCGAATGCATTGTTCAGAATGACGATTTTCTTCATTCCCTGAGGATTCTCATAGATGGCCTGTGCACTGAGGGCACAAACAACCAGAGAAACAAGAAGTACGATTGTTAACAGTTTCTTCATATGCCGTCTCCTACGCATTAAGAATCATTTCAATAGACACTGCAAACGTGCCCTGTAACTAACAATAGTAAAGCACGCACGTGTACCTGTCAAAAGAAAAATATCATAAATACAAGCAATATGGAATATATATGCATCATTATTGCAAAAAAATTCATTTTGCCTGTCTATTCCATTTACCTGCACGGGATGATAAACTCATGCAGGACGGAAAAGACGCGATGCAGAACAGTATTTCGGAGAATGATTATAACAGATATCTGGAATTGATCGGGGACGGCAGAGAGGGTCTTGAGAAATGGGAAAACCAGCTCAAGACAAAAATCAATGTTCTTGATGACATGTCTCTTGTTGTTTTCAATTCAAATCCTTTCACACTAGGACATCGTTATCTTGTTGAGATTGCCGCAAAACGCAGCAAGCATGTACTTGTTCTGGTCATTCAGGGCAGACCGGAATCCGGAGGAAAAGGCAATCATGAGACAACAGGCATCGCATTTGACTTCAATGACAGGCTGACAATGACGGAAAGGTGTCTTTCTGACATGAAAGGTGTCACGGTCCTGCCGTCCGGCCCATACGTGATCAGCCGGGATGATTTTCCCGATGGTTTTCTTTCAGACAAGATGGGAAAAGTTCCCGCCCACGCGATCCTTGACTCAATGGTGTTATGTCATATCTGCGGAGCTTTGGGCATCATGAAGATGTTCGCAGGCGACGAGCCCAGGGATGAGATGTCGGAGATTCATCTGAATGCACTTCGCACACAGTGCGCACAAGACAAGATAGTGCTGAAAGTCGCAGAGAGAAAACGGCTTGGGGAGAAATACATATCATCCTCGATGGTCAGACAGGATATCGCTGACTGCAAAGAGGATGAGATCAGGCAGATTGTGCCGGAGATTGTACTGGACTATATCTCTGGATTATCTGGTCATTCCGCTTAATGCCTTGCTCTTGATAATGGCTCTCACGTAAATCAGATAAGACATCACTGAAGAGAACGCGGCAAGAGCAAAGAGCACTGTCAGGACAATTGAGTACACCCTCATGAATGACTGGTCGGCAGAAAGAACCAGGAGAATCCTGAATGCAAAGCCGCAGATACATGTAAGGGCATACAGGCAGGTCTTAGCCTTTCCGAAGATGTTGGCGGCCATTGCATTGCCCTTTCCCATCATCAGCATCCTGGTGAAGCTCTGCGCGAACTCCCTCCAGAGGATGAATATGAAAGCCCAGACAGGCATGATTTTGGAAGCCAGAAGGCATGTGAAGAATGTAAGATGACAAATGACATCGGCAAACGGATCAAGGACCTTTCCCAAGTCAGTGACAAGGTTGCGTGCCCTGGCAATCTTGCCGTCCAGAAGATCAGAGAGCTCCATCACCGCATAGAACACAGCGAGGATAATTGCATAAAGGACCGCATTCATTGACGGTATAAGGTCAATCAGAAAATACGCCAAAAAGAAGAACGGCGCCAGAACAAGCCTTGTGACTGTGAGTTTGTTAGGAAGATTCATTATCCGAAAAGCCTCCTGTACTTGTCTCTAAGGTAACGGTCAAAGAAAGAAGAATCAAGGTTTTTGCCCGTGCCTCTGGTCAGCATCTCGTCAATGCCATAGATTCCGCCGTACTGATAGTACTTCTCAGTAAGGTAATCCTTGAATTCTGACAACTTGCCCGTCCTCATGATTGAAACCGTATCAAGATCCTTTGACATGGTGTCCCAAATCTGGGCATTGATTATGTTTCCAAGTGCATAAGACGGGAAATAACCGTACATTCCGCCCATCCAGTGGACATCCTGAAGGACGCCGGTCTGGATGCAATCAGGTCTCTTTCCGAGAAGCTCCAAGGACAGCGCGTCCCAAGCCTCAGGCAAATCCCTGACCTTGAGGTCTCCGTCAATGAACTGCTTCTCCAGCTTGAACCTGAGGATGATATGCAGCCCGTAAGTGACCTCGTCCGCATTGCATCTGATGTCCTCGACCTTAATCCTGTTCACTGCCTTCATGAAGGTTTCAAACTTCACTCCCTTGGTCTGATCCGGAAATGTGTCACAGAAAAGCGGGAAATAATGCTCCCAGAAATACGGGCTTCTTGCCACAAGGTTCTCCCACAGTCTGCTCTGCGACTCATGGAATGTGTTGCTCTGTCCCTGTCCCAGGATGGTGCCCTTTATTGAGCCGCTGTTGGCACCCATCTCATAGATGGCATGACCGCCCTCATGGACTATTGTGAATATCTGGCTTGTGACATTCGCATCCTCGAACCTGGTCGTAATCCTGATGTCATCACTGCCCACGGTACTTGTGAAAGGATGGGCCACCTCACCGATTGATCCCCTGTCGAACTCATAACCCATGTCCTCAAGGATCATATGTGAGAACTGCTTCTGTTTCCCGATATCGTATTTCTCATAAAGGAAGGCCATGTCCTCATCAGAAACCTGTTTCCCAGAAGCATCAACATCATTGACCACAGCCTTGATGGTGTCCTGCATACCGCCAAAAAGCTTCTCTATCTGCTCACTGTCAAAACCGCAGTCGTTTCTGTCCAGAAGCGTGTCATAGAGAGATCTTCCGCGTGATGTGATGGCAGCACTCTCCTTTGAGAGATCAATAAGCTTCTCCAAATACGGATAGAATGACTTGTAGTTCCCGTCCTTGCGAGCAGTGAACCATTTGTTCTGACACTCGCTGGCAGCCTGACTGATATCTTCCACGAGTTTGGCTGGAATCATGACGGCATCGTTGTACTCTTTCTTCCACACCCGGACCAGGGCCTTCTGCTCGTCAGTGGCATCTGTGATGCCATCAAGCACCTCAAGACATTCTCCAAGCTCCTTGCCGGTTGACATCTCATGGATCATTGATGAGAGGAACGCCATCTGCCGGGATCTCTCATCACCGCCCTTCTCGCTCATCACAGTTTCAAAGTCATAACCAAGAACGGCCTCAATATGGCCTATCATTGTGATTTTTCTGTCAATCTCAAGTAACCTGTCATAGGCCCGCTTCTGTTTTTCTGTCATTTCATGCCTCCATTTCGGCACACGGTCTCAGAGCTTCTCCAGTATCTCTTCGATTGTCCTGATTGTGGATGTAGGTGTGGATGATCCGCTGCAGATACCCACACTGGAATATGAGGACAACTTACAAAGAAGTGCCTCGTCAAGGTCCTTGTCATTCTCAATGCTATAGACCGGTTTTCCGGTCTCTGCAACCAGCCTGGCAAGGCCTTTGGTGTTCTCGCTGTTCTTTCCGCCTATCACAATCACCGCATCTGTCTGTGATGCAAGATCAAGCGCGGCCTTGCCTCTAGTCTCGGTTGCACCGCACGGCGAGTTGGAGAAACGGATCTTACTGAAGGCTGTCTTCAGATACCTTCTTATTGCCTGAAACTCTTTCTCCGGGAATGTGGTCTGAACAACAACCACAATGTTCGCATCCTCCGCAAGGACCTTGCTCCCGCAGAGTCTTCTTGCATCGTCCATCCCGCATATCAGATGAGACCTGATCCCGCTTCCGTCCGGAAGCTCAACTCCCAGAAGCCCGATGGTCTCAGCATGACCTTTCACCCCGATTATTACGGTGTTGTATCCCTTCTGGGCCGCTTTTCTTATTGTATCTGCGCCTTTTGCCACAATGGGGCAAGTCGAGTCAACAATTGTGAACCCGGCCTTCTCATACTGATGCCTGAGTCTCTCGGGAATGCCATGGGCACGAACCAACGCAATTCCGGGCTCCAGGCCGTCAGGAGATTCGGAGTTTCTCATACCCTGGGAGGTGAAATGCTCAACCACATCCTTGTTGTGGATGAGCTGTCCGATACTGTAACACGGCAGATTCTCTTCCCTTGAGCGCTGGATGCATTCCTCCGCCTTGTTTATGGTATTTGAGACTCCAAAGCAATAGCCTATGACCTTGCTCCTGACAACCTTCATCATTCACTCCGTCAGACAAGGATCTTAGGGTCGTTACCGCCCTTCTTCCTGTCAGATTTCACCTTCTTGAGCTTTGGCTCATCATCCCCAAGCATCCTTTTGGCAACTGCGGCATCAGAGAGGTCTTCCTCCTCTTCCTGTTTAAGGATATCAAGTGCATTTGTCCTTCCGAGGGTGTAAAGCACATTTGTTGCCAGGAAGTTGGATGAGTATGTTCCAACCACAACTCCGAAGATCATGCAGATGGCAAAGCTCCTGACATCTCCGGAAGACAAAATCGCAAGCGGGATTACGGCAAGAAGCGTCGTGACACTGCTGAATGTAGTACGTGACAATGAGCTGTTCACACCATAATCCATCACAGATGAGAGCTCCTGGTTGTGATTGCCGCGGATGCTTTCCCTTACCCTGTCAAAGATAACTATGGTGTTGTTCAGTGAATAACCTATGATTGTCAGGATGGCGGCGATTGTCGTTGATGAAATCTCAAAACCTATAAGGCTGATGAATCCCAGCATCAGAAGCACATCATGAATCAGCGCAAGGATTGATCCTATGGCATAGGCGACCTTGAATCGGATCCACACATAGACCAGAATCAGCGCAAGCGCTATTGCCACAGCCTTCAGTGAGCCGGTGACAAGACTTGATGAGAACTTGGCTCCGATGAATGAGCTCTCCAGAACGGAGAATGAGCTGAACCTGCGACCCAAGAGCGTGTTGATCAGATTCTCCATCTCACGCTGTGTCTGGTTATCCGAAAGCTTCACCCTTATCTGATAACGTCCGTCATCGGATGAGCCTATATTCTGCACTCTGACTCCCTCAATCTGTGAGAGAGACTGCCTGACATCCTCTATCAAGGCATCGGAATCATCGATCTTAACGGAAACGGAGACACCGCTCTCAAAGTCTATTCCAAGATTGAAGCCCTTGAAGACAAGAAGCGCAACACTTGCAAGAAGAAGGACACATGCAATGCCAAGATAAATTGTCCTGTGTTTCACGACATTGAACTCAATTTTCTTCATTTACGGCATACCTCCTTCTCCATGAGATTGAAATCCTCTCACCCACGGTGAGATCCATGAGAAGATGGCTCAAGAAAAGCGATGTGAACAATGAGCTGACAATTCCGATTGCCAGTGTGGTCGCAAATCCGCGCACAGCACTGGATCCGAAGAAGATCAGGACCACAGCGGCGATTATTGTGGTGATGTTTGAGTCCAAAATCGTCCACAGAGCCTTTGAGAATCCTGTGGAGACCGCTTTCTTCGGCAGCACCCCGGCCTTGAGCTCGTCCTTGATTCTCTCGAAGATGATCACGTTGGCATCAACCGCCATTCCGACAGAGAGAATCAGACCTGCGATGCCTGTCAATGTCAGAGTAGACCCGAATCCACCCAACGTTGCAATCATTATCACAAGGTTCATCACCAGTGCGATGTCAGCAATAAGGCCGCTCCAGCTGTAGAACACAACCATGAACAGGACAACCAGGAAGAAACCGTAGATTATTGCCTTCATTCCTATGCGAACGGAGTCTTCTCCGAGAGATGCTCCGACTGTCTGCTGGCTTGAGATGGTAACTGAAATCGGAAGCGATGCGGTCTTGAGCAGGATGGCAAGGTTCTCTGCCTCTTTTGCCGTGAATCCAGAGATCTGGACATTAGTTGAGAGAGCATCCCTGATTGTTGCGACACTCTTCACGTGACCGTCCATCACAATTGCCAGAGGCTGCCCGATATGAGCCTTAGTGAAGTCATAGAAGATTGAGCCGCCCTCATCGCTGAGCTTTACGGCAACTGTAGGCTGGTTGCTTGTGCTGTCCTTACTAGTCTGAGCAGAAAGCAGGTATCCACCGTCAAGTGCGGCCTGCCTGTAGATGACAACAACGGATGAAAGTTGCTCCAGACCATACTCATCGGTATAGAATACACCGGCCAGCATCCTGTCCTGAGGAATGATTGATGGTTGAGTGAACGGCAGATCATTTGCCAGAGCATCCATTATCTGAGCATATTCTTCGCTGTTACTCTCAAAATAGGCAATCACTCTCTGGGTTGTGAGAGTATCAGCCAAATGGAAGGCCAGCAACCCCTTTCCCTTGAGAAATGCATCAACACGGCTCGGATCAGGAGTTCCGGCAAGCTCAATCAGAATCTGGCTGTCCCCTTGCCTTCTTATCTCAGGCTCAGCCATTCCGAACTGGTCTATCCTGCTCTTGAGAATCTCAATGTCCTCATCGATTGCAGCAGAAATCTCGGATTCAGACGGCTCCCGTCCAAGTCTTTCGGCAAGTGACGACGGATCAACATCCAGAAGGATGCTCATTCCGCCTTTAAGGTCCAGTCCAAGCTGCAGGGCTTTGGAGGACAGTTCCTTGAGATCTTGTATGTGCTGTCTGCAGTACTGCTCGACAGCATCCTTAAGGGCCTGACCGTCATCCTCTGTCGCAGAGAAGGCGGACAGGACATCAGCACAGGTTCTCACATCTGTGTTTCCCTTTCCCTTGACCTGCTCTTTTGCCAGAGTAAGAACAAAAGAATACTCCTTGGGCACCTCGGATGAAATGTTCTCTTTCAGATAATTCAGAACACTTTCCGCCTGTCCCTGGGAGTATTCCTTGACCTGAAGGACAGTGGCATTAGTTAGTGCCTTGTCCTCCGCTGATACGAAACCGTACCATTTGATTGTCGGAAAAAGGAACCAAACACAGATTGCAAAGACAACCAATGCAATCAGAATGCGTTCAGTTTTTCTCATCAGTTCTCAGCCTTCTCCTCTTCTGCAGGAGCTGTTTCCTCGCTCTTCTCCTCAGCCTTCGGAGCATCAACAGCAGGCTTCTCGACCTTCTCGATCTTCTCCTCGGCCTTCTCCTTCTTTGCCGGCTTCTCGGCAGGAGCAGCTTCCTTCTTGTTCAGGACAGATGAGATGGCGTTCTTGCTGAACTCAATCCTGGTGTTGTCATCAACTTTGACAATGACTGTGCTCTCCTTGACAACGGCGACAGTTCCCCTGATTCCTCCGATTGTGACAATCTTGTCACCCTTCTTGATGGCGGCGAGCATTGCCTTGGCTTCCTTATCCCTCTTTCTCTGAGGTCTGATGATCAGGAAGTAGAAAATCAGGATGATGACACCGAATGTGATGAGTGTCGTGACCATGGAACCGCCTGTGGCTGCTCCGTCAGATGTGGTTGTTGCAGTTCCAAGTGCAAGAATCAAAGAATACATATTAAATCCTCACTTATATTCTAAAAAACGCTTTTATAAAAATACACATATATCTGTATATTGTCAAACCGACAGCCAACGAAAAGGCCCACGGTTTCCCGTGAGCCCTTCTTTAATTGCTAGCAAATGGCAGTTCGCTGCCAGATTGCAATGACATGAGGCGACATACCTTTTTGGTAGGCGCCGAATGGAAGTGCAAGAATGGCAGATGAAATGTCATTTGCTCATCACATCATGCCGCCCATGCCGGGATTTCCAGCAGGTGCCGCCGGCTCCGGTGCAGGAATATCGGTGATGGCGCATTCGCTTGTGAGGATCAGAGCTGCGATGCTTGCGGCGTTCTGAAGTGCGCTTCTTGTGACCTTGACAGGATCAATGATTCCGGCCTCGACCATGTTGACCCACTTGTTGCTGTTTGCATCATATCCGACGCCCTTCTTGCTGTTCTTACACTTGTCGGCGATGATTGCACCGTCCTCTCCTGCGTTCTCGGCAATCTGGCGCATCGGCTCCTCAAGAGCTCTGCGAACGATCTTGTAACCGATCTGCTCCTCATCTGTGAGAGCTGAGAGATCCTTCTTCTCCATCTTGACGGCTGCCTGTACAAGGGCGACTCCACCACCTGGGATGACTCCTTCCTCAATGGCTGCTCTTGTTGCGTTGACTGCGTCCTCGACTCTGTGCTTGCGCTCTTTGAGCTCGACCTCTGTCGGGGCTCCGACGTTGATGACTGCGACACCGCCTGCGAGCTTGGCAAGGCGCTCCTGCAGCTTCTCGCGGTCATAGTCGCTTGTTGTCTCACCGATCTGCTTCTTGATCTGGCCGATTCTGTCCTTGATGTCCTGAGCCTTTCCAAGACCGTTGATGATTGTGGTGTTCTCTTTCTCGACCTTGACGCTCTTGGCTCTTCCGAGCTGTGAGAGGTCAGCGTTCTCGAGCTTCATTCCAAGCTCCTCGCTGATGACCTGTCCGCCTGTGAGGATGGCAATATCCTCGAGCATTGCCTTTCTCCTGTCACCAAATCCCGGAGCCTTGATGGCGCAGACATTCAGTGTGCCTCTGAGTGAGTTCACAACCAGAGTTGTGAGAGCCTCGCCGTCGACATCCTCTGCAATGATCAGAAGCGGCTTGCTGGTCTGGACAACCTTCTCAAGAACAGGAAGGAGTTCCTTCATGGATGAGATCTTCTTGTCGTAGATCAGGATATACGGATCGTCCATGACAGATGTCATTGTCTCACGGTTGCTTGCGAAATAAGCTGAGATGTATCCGCGGTCAAACTGCATTCCCTCGACGAAATCGGTTGTGGTCTCGATGTTCTTGGACTCCTCAACTGTGATGACTCCATCCATTCCGACCTTCTCCATCGCATTGGCGATCTCCTCACCGATGGTTCTGTCGTTGTTTGCTGAAATTGAAGCGACCTGTGTGATCTCTTCCTTGTCGCTGACTGTCTTGGAGACTGACTTGATCTCCTCAATGGCATCGGCCACTGCCTTGTCGATTCCACGTCTGATTCCCATCGGGTTGACACCTGCGGAAACGCTCTTCATGCCCTCCTTGGTGATTGCCCATGCAAGAACGGTTGCGGTTGTTGTTCCGTCACCCGCCACATCGTTGGTCTTGGAAGCGACTTCCTTGACAAGCTGGGCACCCATGTTCTGGAACGGATCCTCAAGCTCAACCTCACGTGCGACTGTGACACCGTCCTTTGTGATCATCGGTGCACCATACTTCTTGTCCAGAAGAACCGTGCGACCCTTCGGGCCCAGGGTAGTCATGACTGCCTTGGCAATCTGCTCAACACCGGATACCAGAGACTTTCTGGCTTCCTCACTGAACTGTAGCTGTTTTGCCATAATATCTATCCTCTTCAAATAAAAGTTTTAACATCTCAAGCCGACATACCGCCGACCGTAACCAAAGATACAAAAGAATCCCGGAGAAATCAAGTTTATATATCAAATAACAGAAAAAGGACTGTCACAGAATTGCAATGTCCGGAATACATGCCCGATTGCCTTAAACAACTATTTTGAGCCAATCCCCCGGAATTTGTTGTTTATTTCCGATATGAAAACAACAAATATCACGGTTTTGCCGGTAATTGTTGTTTTTCTTTGGCATGAGGACAGGAAAAACAACTGGATTCAGTGAGCATGGCTGATTCAGTTGTTTACAAAACAACTAAAACAGCAGATTGACCAATATTTGTTGTTTATGCCATTACCCCGCGATCCGGCAGACAGAAAAAAATGGGACTGTGCAGCTTTGATTCTGCGACAGTCCCCCGAATTGAACGATTCCTATTATTCAGCAGGTTCGGCCAAGTAATAGAGTGTCTGGCCGGCAATGACCTTTGTGCCGACCTCTTTATTCGCGGCTCCGGCCGCCTCTACGGCATCTGCCAAGGAAAGATATGCAGGGGAAGCAGCTTCGCCGGCATCCTGATTGCCTCCCAGCACGGAGGTGTAGAGGATGTTTCCCTCGAAGACCGGCACCAACGAATCAGCGTGTCTGATGAAAGTCATACTTCCGGCTTCCGTCTTCAAACGCTCGGATGTTTCATCTCCCAGAATAACCGCACAATCGGATATGGCCAGAATTGTAGGCCTTTTCTCCTGCTTCGGTGCATGTGGCGACCTTTGTCACCACTCCATCTCCCCAGCTGTGCTCATGCACAGGTTCCTGGCTACATGAGGCAAGTGAAACAAGGACCGCCATTCCGACAATCACCATGATCATCGTCATCACTACATAGATGATTCCTTTCGGGTGGAACACCTTCTGATAATTCTTCATAACTCTCATAACTCTCTCCTGTTTAGTTGGGCATTTTGGGCATTATGTATAACCAAGATAGTCAGTCTATCACGGTAGTATAAAAAAAAGTCATGTTACATAGGTATCCATTATCATGCGCTTGAGCATGTAAAGCTCCTCTGTCATATCCTGCTTGTAATCCATAGGGTAAATCAGACCCTCGGCATATTTGCTGGCAACGGAAAGCATGATGTACATGGTGTTGATGAACATCTTCTTTTCCGAAATCTTTATGTTCAGTGTCCCGTCCTCTTTTCCCTTGGCGTAAAGACCATGGAATCTCGTGGCGTATGTGGAGACTGCGTCATTATATGGGGCCATCTGTTCCTTGGTGCAGCCCTCATGTTTTACATAAGTGTCGAAATTACGGTTGAACAAAAGGATATCTTTATGATTTCTATAGAGTTCAATGTAGCAGTCAAGGTAAAACTCAAGGTTCTCCGCGGCGGTCATATTCTCTCCACCGCGCTCCAGATAGGCTTTCTGGACCTCTTTGTGGTACTCAATCCACTTTCTGGTGCCGATCTCAATCACAAGGTTGGGTTTGTTGTCAAAATACCGGTAGAGCGTGGCTATCCCGACACCGCTGGCAGCGGCGATGTCCTGGAGTTTGACAGCCTCAATCGACTTCTCCGCAAAAAGACGGAAGCCGGTCTCAAGTAGCCTTTCTCTTCTTTTTGTAGCCTCAACGGCATCCTGATCAACGTTTCTCATCCGTGACTCCGACTCTGATAGTCCGACTCTCACAGTATACACAATAATAAGATGCTGTCAACAGAAAACTGCAACAAAACGCAACAAACAGTCAGTTCGTTGCTGCAAGTCTGAGTATTAGAGTGCCCATGCCAAGGGCAAAAACAGATGAGAATATATTAGAGAGAAGGTTGACCATGTCATTGTCAACCCAGCGGATTCCCTGCGCAAGCTCCAGCTTCCGGCCGTCCTTCACATCGCTTTCCGTAAGCATGCCCGTGTCCGGATCAACGTAATGAGCCTGCACGTACGCACCCAGGTAAGAGTCAATAACAGCACCGGCAAAGCCCATAAGACAGACAAGAACCGCGGCATAGATACTCACGCCCTGAAATGACACGTACCAGCAGAACGCTATGACGGCTGAAGAGAGAAATGCTCCAAGCATTCCAAGGAATGTCACCCCGCCGGACATTCCCACCGGAACAGGCTTGAGGTTTCGTATCGATACCGGATCATGCTTGCTCAGACGCCCTATATCACCGGCGAAAGTATCACTTGTTGCCTCAGCAACAGCAGCCCCGAACATAATCAGTGCCGTATCTTTTGCACTGAAGAACCAGAACAAGGCTGCTATTGTCGCCATCAGGCCATTTGAGAGAACCTGGACATAATCCCGTCTATGGCCCTTCTTTTCGGCAATCTCGGTCCTCTTTGTGCTGCTTCTGATTTTCTTTGATATCTTACCTACCACAGTGCAGGAGACAAAGAAAAGCATGAACAGAAGAAAACCCTCGAACCTTGTAGTCCAGAGCACAATAATGCCCATCACGAATGCGGAAAGCGAACCGCTGACAGAAAGGGCCTTTGCAAGATATGCGGCAACAGCAATGAAAGCCATTGACAATACGATAATCACTATCGGCCATGGCCATGATATTGAGAACAGCGCATTGTCAAGGAACCTGATCATAGCAGCATCAACCCCGCGATAAGATAGATTGTCAGCGGCACGCTGATGTTGTCAAGCCCGAGCGGAGTATAAGCCTCCACAAAAGTGGCGCAGATTGCGGCAAGAGCAGATATCAGCAGAGTCCTTGAAAATGCAATCTCCTGCCTGTATGCCATGTTAAGCACCAATACAATCACGAATGTCACAACCGCCATTGTGACAGAACCTGCGATGGTTTTCTTTTTCTGTCCGGGCATGTGGCCGGATCTGACCTTCATCCCCACTATGGATGCAAGACCATCTCCGTAACCCATTCCTAGCACCCCGCAGCCCACACAGACAATGTCCCCTACTCCGAAATGCCTCAACAGAATCAGCAGGATTATGGATATGGGATATTGAACAAGGCCCCAGTTTCGCTTTGTGCTCTCCTGACCCATCATGACATGAAGGCCTCCGGACAGGTTCATCACTGCATTGATCACGCCAAAACCTGCAAGCCCGATTATAGGCCACAGGTCGGTCTCAAACACATGGCAGTAGATGAAGAACCAGTTGGAGACTCCAATGTGCACCACCTTGCGGGCAATCTCCGGACAAAGATTCCCGAATGCCTTTCTGCCGTATCTGGAGATCAGGAATGCAATGAGGAGGCAAGTAACAATAAGGGCCACTGATAACAGCAGCCCCCAAATATCACCATGCATGTCCGCCGCCGCCTCCGAATCCTCCGCCGGAGAATCCGCTTGAGTGGAAACCACCGCCGCCGACACGTGAGCCTGGGCTTCCCGAGATGGATGACTTCGGCAATGATGCCGCAGGGATGGCTATTGTCATCCTTGATGACATCCTTGAGAGATAATAGATGTCAAACGGAGATAGACCCGTGAACCATGTCGGCTCCTGGACTATCATGCCGTCAAACTTCTTCGCCCATTTGTTCTCAAGTCCCAGGACAATGGCAAAACTCAGCATCCTGTAATAGAAATCCGGATCGGACTCTATCATCATCTTGAGCTGGTCGATCTCAGCCTTGTCTATGAACTCACGGAAACCGAGGGTCTCTTCAAGAACCTCATCCCCGTATTTGCTGCGCTTCTCAATGATGACGGAGAAGAACGCAGTGCCGGCACAACCAATGACGGTCAGCAGGTTATGGAAAACTGAAATCTCATCATGCAGTATGTACTCCACACCGACCAGCATGCCAAACACCAGCACAGACGGGATGAACGATCCTATCATTCCAACGGCATTGGACTTGCGCATATGCCATTTCTTGAAAAGAGAGTCAAACGCACCGAGGTTTATCAGAAACAGTCCCGCACCTATGATCAGGCTGATGATCAGACCGGTACCGTTCTCATAAAGACCCACCCTGAGCGCTCCTGTTATCACCGGCAGCGCCGAGAGAAGAGCCATGAAACCTGAGACCCTCACGCTCTTCTTGTCAAGCAGGGATCTCTCACCTGCAAAGAAGCTCTTGGTTGCCGACTTGGTTTTGACTATTGTCTCATAGAAGTTGTTTTTCTCAAGATCCTTGAATGTGATCTTGCCGCCGACATCACAGTTCTTGAAGAAGCCGTTGAATAGCGTCACCTCAAGGGTCGGAATATTCTTCCCGCTCTCTATGGCATAATCCTCAATGTTCTTGAGCTTGGTGAACTCGTATTTGTCACCCTTCTTTTCCTCAATGCTCAGAAGACCCTCGTCAGCCCAGTAGAAGAGCATTGAGATGACATCCTTGTCATCAACAGTGGTATCTGCGACATAGCCCACAAGAAGCGGAGAGAAATCCTTTGGCGGTTTGAAACGGGCCACGATGATCGGTGTGTTGTCTCGTCCATATGTGGCCCAGAGCAGGATGGCAAGCCCCAAAAGCAGAATACAGACAATCGGATGAACAATCCTCATTATGGGGCGGTAGTCCCATGGAAGTCTTGCTCCATGGTACCAGCCCTCCGGAAGATCGATCCTGATTGTGATTCCCTCATATGAACCCATATCCGTATCCCTTCCGAAGATCGTAAGAGATCCGTCGCTGTTCTGCTCAAGATAAGCCTTGACGTTGGAGATGCCAGAGCCATAGGAACCGCCGGTTATATGCGTGTTTTTGTAAATCTGGTTGAAGAAATCTTCTTTATCCGCATATCCTGCGTCAGATACATAAGGAATCACCAGGCTGAAGGTGGCGCTTCCGATGGGACACTCCCAGTCCACACCTATGATGTTCAGGTATAGCTCGTCATAGCCGTCATTTGTGTCTGCACCAAGGTCGTAATCATATGAGATCACATAGCGGACTGACTCCTGCCTGTAGGTCTTTGAGGATGAGCCTATCTGCATGACATAATAGCCGTTATCCTCATCGGCGTTGTACGGTTCGGAGCACTCGAGGTTCTTTATGTGAGCCGTCATACCGTTGTACTTTGTGTAATTCACCGGTATTTCACGCACAATGCCATGATGCGGGCCATCGAAATAGACATCTATAGTCTCCTCGATGTGATGTACGGCATTGTTTCCGACGGTGATCTTGACATCATAGTTCTCAATGTACCAGTCAGTGGCAAATAGACTGAAAAGCCCTGTCACAAGGATCAGGGCGGTAATGAGAAAACGCTTCATAGGCAAAATCAGAACTGGACCTTGACGTTCTGTCTCTCGGCCTCTGCAACCTCAAGATAAGTCATCTTGCTGAACTTGCCGCCGAAAAGACCGACAATAAGGGAAGTCGGGAATGTCTCGATCTTGGTGTTGAATGTCTTGACCACACCGTTGTAGTACTTTCTGGCCTGAAGGATCTCAGTCTCAAGTCTTGAGAGCTGGTTCTGAAGATCCTTGAAGTTCTCATTGGCCTTGAGCTCAGGATAAGCCTCGGAAAGCGCGAACAGGCTCTTGAGAGTTCCCTCGAAGGCCTTGTCAGCCTGATCTTTCTCAGAGACACCGGAAGCGCTCATTGCCTTGTTGCGGGCCTCAATTACAGCAGTAAGGGTTCCCTGCTCGTGCTTGGCATACCCCTTTACGGTCTCCACAAGGTTCGGGATCAGATCATATCTCTGCTTGAGATGTGCATCAATCTGGGCATAAGCCTCCTCACCCTGGTTCTTGAGCCTTACACATGCGTTGTATGTTGATACAACCAGCAGAAGAAGAATCACGACAACCGCAATAATAATACCGACAACCATTTTTTCCTCCAATCATGACCTCTGGGTCAATCAGTTATTAGAATTCAATTCCAAGAAGCCTGGAATAGGCCATTAATCTTCCATCTCCCTCGCAACCCGAGAGAACCTTCTTTGCCAGAATCTTGCCCAGCTGGACTCCTTCCTGGTCAAAGCTGTTGATGTTCCATACAAAGCCCTGGAACATGACCTTGTTCTCAAAGTGGGCAAGGATGGATCCAAGCGCAAACGGGGTGAGCCTGTCTGCTACAAGCACGCTTGAAGGACGGCCTCCCTCAAACGACTTGTTCGGATTCTCCGGATCATCCTTTCCGCAGGCGAACGCGACTATCTGTGCAACCAGGTTTGCCTTGAGCTTTGTCTGACTTGTAGATCCTCCGTTCTCAGCATCGAGATTGCCTTCTTTCTCCTTGAATCCGATGAACTGCATGGGAACAATGTCAGTTCCCTGATGCAGGAGCTGGTAGAACGAGTGCTGTCCGTTAGTTCCGGGCTCACCGAAAATGACCGGACCCGTCTGATAACTGAGAACCTTTCCGAAGCGGTTGACGTGCTTTCCGTTGGATTCCATGTCAAGCTGCTGGAAATGAGCCGGCATCCTGTGAAGGCTCTGGCTGTAAGGAAGCACTGCGGTGTAAGGATAACCAAGCACATTGCGCAGATACACACCTATCATGGCATCCATCAGTGTTCCGTTCTTCCTGATATCAGGCTCAAGTGCAGCCTTGTCTTCCTCGTGTGCACCGTCCAGGACCTGCCTGAACACGTTGAACCCGTATGTGAGCGAGAGAATGACGCCTCCAACAGGACTGCACACAGAATAGCGGCCTCCGATATAGTCATCCATGAAGAACACCGCAAGGATATCCGGGTTATTGGCAAGCGGACTAGTGTTGCTTGTGACGGCAACCACATGCTTCTGAGGAACCAGTCCCTTTATTCCGCTCTGCTC
This sequence comes from Spirochaetales bacterium, assembly GCA_017618315.1. Classification (GTDB taxonomy): domain Bacteria; phylum Spirochaetota; class Spirochaetia; order Sphaerochaetales; family Sphaerochaetaceae; genus UBA9732. The sequence continues at coordinate 8,254 of JAFZUN010000281.1, read as the reverse complement.
CATCACCTTGAAGACAAGGTCACGGTTGGCAAGAGTCTCCTGGGTTGTTCCGCTCTTTGATACAAGGATGAAGAGCGTGCTCTCAAGATCCAAGCCCGAAAGGACAGCGCATGCGTCATCAGGATCCACGTTGGAGATGAATCTTGCCTCAAGCTTCTTGGTACAGCCATCCTGAGGACCGATTAGGTTAAGCGCATAGCACAGCGCCCTTGGTCCCAGATCAGAGCCACCTATTCCTATCTGGACAACGGTCTTGATCTCTTTCCCTGTGGAGCCCTTGATCTCTCCGTTTCTTACCTTCTCAGAGAAGACCTTGATTTTCTCAAGCTCAGCGTTGTAGAAATCCCCCTTCTCCACCCCGTCTGCAATGACCTTCTGACCTTCAAGGACACGGCCACGGGTGAGCTGGTGCAGTACAAGCCTTTTCTCTCCGGTGTTCATGACCTCTCCGCTGAGAAGAGCCTTGTATTTGTCTATGAGCTGCTGCTCATCCGCAAGAGCCTGAAGAGTGTTGATGATCTTCTCATCAACCGGCATGGCGCCGTAGTTGTAGGAGAGGCTTCCTGCCTCCTTGATGGTGCAGCCCTCAATACGGGCGGCATCAAGTCCGCCTTTGATGTCAAAAGGCTTTAGGGCCTTCAGGCGCGCATAATTCTCCGTAAGGTTGAAATCTGTGTATTTGATCAAAACATCCTCCATTTACAGATACTTCTCAGTCCTCAATCTCAGGAATCCTGGTCTTGAAGCTCTCCTGCAGATCTTCCTTGGTCATACCCTCCCTGAGAATCACCATGATGGTGTCATCTCCGGCAAGTGTTCCCAGAATCTCCGGAAGGCTCAATGCCTCAAGTCCTACAGCGACACTGTTGGCGTGCCCCTCACGGGTCTTGATCACACCGATGTTTCCGCTGAACTCCATGGAGATTATTCCCCTGCGCACATCCTGGATGTAGCTTTTCTCGGATTCCGCGACAAGATCATTGTCGGGAAGCGAATAATAATAGCCGCTCCAGCCGTCCGATATCTTTCCGACCTTCAGCATCTTCAGGTCTCTTGAAAGTGTGGCCTGAGTGACAGAAAAGCCCTCTTCCTTGAGGAGATTCAGAAGAGTGTCCTGATTGTCTATCCTGTTCTTTTTGATCAGGTCCTTAATCACCGAAAGTCTGTTATACCTCTGCTTCATGTATTCCCTCGTATAATATGGTTGATATGCAAAAGAGCAAACTTAAATATACAATAAATATACAGTGAAAGCAAGGAAAATCGCAGCAGCAACCTGTTGCTATATACAGAAACAGCAGGCAAAGTCATGGTTTTCTGCAACTTTTTGCAAAAACAGATGAAAGAAATATGCACTACATATTCATGTTTCTTCGCAGATACACCTTGTCCTTGAGCTGTCTTCCTCCCTCAAAGATGGGATGATCATAGTGTTCCGGGAAGTAATCCTTGATTATATGGTGAACCGTAAAGCCACAATGCTCATAGAAGGGAACTGTCAGTGGACTGTCACCTGTGCCCACCTGAAGAACACTGAAACGCCCCCGGTATTTCTGCACCATATGCTCAATCAGCAACCTGCCGTATCCTCTTCCCTGCCAAATCTCATCAACGGAAAGGCTCTGGATTTCCAAGATGCCGGCACCCTCATCAGTGACAATGCATTGTCCCTTCACAATGCCGTCATCCTCAAGAACATACATGGTTCCCCTGTCGATGTATTTGTCAATCATTTCCCTCTGCTCGTCAGCCAGAAGTAAAAGATGAAGGAACTCAAGCTTGTTTTCCGATATTTCTCTGATTCTCATTTCACAGAATCATACCATAGAAAAATAAAAAACCCCATGGGGAAAAGGAGGTCAAACCATGGGGGAACAAAAGGAGGTTGAGATTTACATCTCGTGATTAGAAAGTACTAAAAATTGAGGAAAAGTGCAATAGGTTTGTGAAAAATATAACGAAAAAATTGAGAAAATATTGTTAAGCTAGATTCAATTCTTTTATATATAAAAAATTAACTTGTACAAACTTTTTCAGATATCCGTTACGTTTCCCGGTATTCACTGATCAGGGCATGCATTATATCCGTAAATTCCTCGAACGGTTTGTCAAGCAGTGCCTTGCATTGCTGCTGGAATGAGTCGTACATTTCGGCGAATCTCTCACCGAATTCGGTCAGAGTGGCACCGTTTCTGTCCGAACCGCCCTTTTTGCGGTCCACGACTTTTACCCCGAGGTTCTTCTCAAGGTTCACAATCATCTTGTAGACCTTTGAATAGGATATTCCGAGATCTGCCGCAGCCGCCCTCAGGGACTTGAGCTCCTTGGTCTTCTGCAGAACCCACAGCACACCTATTCCCATGAACTTCTCATTACCGTTCTGGATGTAAAGCTTTACCTTCAGGTTGATATCATCCATATGCCCTCCAAAATCAGAACAGTCCCGGCTGATCCTCGGAAGCACTCTGCCCAGCAGATGTCCCGTCTGATGAACCGATCATCTTCATGAACTCATCCTCAGTCACAATGCGAACCCCGAACTCCCTGGCCTTGTCCAGTTTGCTTCCCGCACCGCTTCCGGCAAGAAGACATGTGGTCTTGCGTGAGACTCCCGAGACCTCGGTGCCTCCGCGTCTCTTTATCTCGTCCATTGCCTTGGTTCTGGGATTGAAGTTCTCAAATGAGCCCGTGACGCACCAGCTCTGCCCTTGGAATATCTGCTCAAGCACTGGTCCATCTTCTTTCTCGTCTTCCATATGAAGTCCTGCTTTGCGCAGGTCTTCTATTAACTTGCGCACTGTATCAGATTTCAGGCCATCAATTATGATCTCTGCTGTCTTAGGACCAATTCCCTTAATTGCGGAAAGAGCTTCGATATCATTTTTGTCTGCCAGTTCAATGAGCTTGTCCATGCTGTCAAAACCTGCATCACAGACAAGGTCGACAGCCTTCTTTCCGAACTCCGGAATTCCTATGGAAACAAGCACATTCCTGAAAGGTGTGTTTAGGCTCTGCTGCAGGGCAAGCTTTATTCCCTCTATCTTCTTTCCCTCAGTTCCGCCGAACCCTTCAACAAAGCGCAGGTTGTTGAAATCAAACTCATAAAGGCCGCTGATGGTCTTCACAAAACCCTTGTCATAAAGAATCTCAACAGTCCTTGCCCCAAGACCCTCGATGTCCATCTGTCCCTTGCCGCAGAAGAAGGCAAGCCTTCCCTTGGCCTGAGCGGGACAATCATAATTAGGACAGAAGTGATGTGCACCCCGCCTGACCAGGACAGATCCGCAGACCGGGCATTTCTCAGGCATCTGCCATGTGGTGTTTCCCTGCTCGTTCTTCTCAATAACGTTCTCCACTGCGGGAATGACATCGCCCCTCTTTGAGATTGAGACCGTGTCTCCTATGGCAAGTTCAAGCTCATTCACATAGTCCTGGTTGTGCAGTGTGATGTTGCGTATTGTGCTTCCGGAGAGCTGGGTCTCACGGATACGGGCCATGGGTGTGACCCTGCCTGTTCTTCCCACCTGCACGTCTATGTCCAGCACCTGCGTCTGTGCCTGGGGAGCCTCGAACTTATATGCTATTGCCCATCTGGGATGATGTTCCGTGTAGCCCAGGTCCTCCCTTGTGGCAAGCTCATTTACCTTGACTACCAGACCGTCAATCTCATACGGAAGAGACGCCCTTGTACCTGTCCTATCCGCTATGGCAGCAGGGATATCGTCAAAGCTTCCTGCTTCCCCTTCCAATCCAGCCTGTCCGAGACGAAGCTCCGCCTCATCTTTTGTCCTGCAGAAATAGGAAATATGGGGATCCACCGGAAATCCCAGGTCCTTGAGCCTGCTCAGTATCTGGATATGGTCTGTCAGATTCTCTGGCTCGGTCCAGAAACCCTCGTACACATAGATGGAAAGCGGCACTTGAGCCGTCTCACTGCTCTTGTTTCTCCTGATTGTGCCTGCGGCAAGATTGCGCGGGTTAGCATATGGCTCAGTCAGCGTGGCATTTATCTTCTCGAACTCTGCTTTCTTCAGGAAAACCTCACCTCTGACAGCTATGTCCACGCTCTCGTTAAGTCTGAGAGGAACGGAATAGATTGTCTTGACGTTCGCAGTGACATCGTTTCCCACAAACCCGTTGCCGCGTGTTACCGCACGTGTGAGCAGTCCTTTCTCGTAGTAGAGGACTATTGAGAAACCGTCCAGTTTCTCCTCCAGCACAAATGAGAGGTTCTCCCCTGTGTTCTTGATTGTCTTGGTGATCCACGAGAGAATCTCGGAGTCGCTGTATGCCTTGTCCAGGCTCAGCACGGGAATAGTGTGCTGCACCTCAGGAAAATCAGATGTCAGGTCGCTGCCCACCCTCTGTGTGGGGGAATCCGGTTTCCGGATATCCGGATGCTGGCTCTCAAGCAACAGAAGCTCATCAAAGAGCCTGTCGTACTCAAGGTCCGAGACAAGAGGTCTTCCCTGCACATAATAGGCCTTCTGGTACTCAGTCAGCAGGCGGCTGAGTTCCTTAGATCTCTCGATGTAATCCATGCATATATTTTATATCAATTCTGAAAGGTATTCCACTATTGTTGAAAAAACAGGGCACGGGTGCTATTCTAGACCCATGCCAGACCAAAGTGACCTTTTCGACCTGACCAAGAAGCATCTGATCGGGCGTCTTGTAACATCCACAGTATCCAGCGGTCGCATAGCCGACATCAGCATGCCCGGAGAATCACAGTTCAGGCACATGCTTGTCTTGAGCGCTGCAGATTTCGGAGATCACACAGGCGTTCACGTCATGGACGAGGAATTCCCGTTCTTCGCCAGAGATGAGGTCTTTTACAAGGGACAGCCCGTGCTTGCCGTGTTCGGCTACGATTCTGAGGATGTGGAGCTTTTCTGCAAGCAGGTGAAGGTCTCTTATCAGATCAAACCGGACTCAGAGGATTACAGCGCGCAACAGTACGGCGCCCCGTTCATCTGGTCTTACGGAAACACTGACGAGTATTTCACTCCCAAGGCAAAGACATTCAAATCCTCTTTCGAGATCACCCCGTTCCAGAACACGATGCTCGGAGACCAGAGAGTCTTTGTCGCCCAGAAGGACGGCAAGTACAATATCAGGCTCTCCTCGCAGTGGCCCATCCATACCAGAAAGAGTGTCGCCGAGGCTCTTGGAATTGACCTTGAGGACGTTGTGGTGCACATCCAGCCTTACTATGCCCCTTATGACCAACTGATCATCCAGCCGTCGATTTTGGCATGCATTGCGGCCCTGGCATCACAGATATCTGGAGAGCTTGTCCAGCTCAGCTCACCCATGATCTCCTGGCAGCCCAGGATGATAATCGAGCATGAGACAGCATATCTTCAGGACGGGACAATCCTGGCAGACAGGGCGAACTGCTCCATTGACCTTGGAGCCTTCCCTTTCTTCACATCCGAGGTCTGCCACAACGTGCTGGCCGGTCTTATCCCCTCATATCCCATGAAGGCTGCTGATGTCTGCATCCTGATAAACAGAAGCTCCACCCCGCCGTCCAACTTCTTCGGAGACCTTGGCTATTCAATGGCGCTGGCAGGAACGGAGAACCACTTCTCACAGCTTGCCATCTCATTGGGAATGCAGCCTGGAATCTGGAAGTTCAACAGGGTCAGCGACATAGGAAGCACAGGACTACCGTTGTGTGAGAGCGTCAAGAAAGGCTCGGATTACGACAAGCTCGACCACTCCATGAAAGAAATCCTGGAAGGCTCATGGTATTCTCGCAAATATGCGGCAAACACCCAGAAGCGCCTCAGCTCAATAAGGATGAACCCGTCAATCAACTACTCCAGGGGAATAGGCATTGCCTGCGGAGAAAGCATCATGGGCTTCTCTCAGCAGTTCAACGCCAGTGCCAACTACTCCATCACAATCACAATGAACGAGGACGAGACGCTGTCGGTCAACACGGGAATTCAGGCCGACAGATCCATGATGGCAATCTGGAAGGAGACAATCCGCAAGTTCATCGATATCCCTGCAGAGGACATCATCTTCGTGGACCTGAACGATCCCGATATCCTGGACCTTGGTCCCAGCGCCCTCTCAAGAAAGATCGGAATAGTCTCATCCCTGCTGATCAAGGCTTGCTCTGAAATGGCCCGAAAGCTCAGATTCTCACGCCTTCCAATCTCAATCACCGCGGAGAACGAGGCCGAACTCACGGACCCATTCTACTACAGCGCGGGAATCGGTGCGGTGGCCATAGACCTGCACATTGACACCGTCATGCTGTCACCCATAATCGACAACATCTGGGTGAACTTCCATCTTGGACATGTCTTTGACATGGAAAGGCTGCTCAACAAGGCAAGGCATACAATCACAGCGGTTCTCTCGGATATCTGTCCCAGGTCAACCGCAAAATGCAACATCGACATCAATATCAGCCAGGACGGAACCTTCACAGCATCCTCTCTGACTGCAGGACTCAGGGGTCTTACCACAGCTGCCCTGACAGCGGCCCTCTCGCAGGCACTAGGACATGCGATACGCAGGATTCCGGTTACAAGCGATGATATCTTGGGCATAGCAAGCAAACATCCTGCTGAAGGAGGCAACAGATGAGACTGACATGCAACATCAACGGCTCACAGTACTCTCTTGTCGTGAACTCCGATAAACCCTTGAGCCAGATCCTCAAGGAACACATCATCACATTCGCGGAGAACAGCCAGTGCATGGGAGCCTCCTGCGGGAACTGCATTGTCCTGATAAACGGAAATGCGGCCTTGAGCTGCCTTGTCCCGGCTTTCAAGCTCAACGGGGCAAGCATCCTCACGTTCGAGGGCTTCCAGAAGACCCGTTTCTGCCATGATATCGAACGCGCATATGCTGATGTCGGGAACCAGCCCTGTCCGCAATGCTATCCGTCAAAGACAATCATCATAGAATCCATCCTGAACAAGGTGGACAAGGAGAATCAGAACAGGATCAGCGGATTCAGAGGAGACCAGAGCTCCTCTGCCGCAAATGAGCAGGCAGCCAGAAGCAGGAGCGGAGCCGGAGCAATCAGTTCGGAGATGATTGCGCTGGAGATGTCAATGAGCAGCTGCCAATGCATTGAGGTCTCTGACCTTGAGAAGATCATCAACCTTGCTTACAAATACAGGAGCAGACGCCGTGCCAGAAGGTCTTAGGTCCCCTACTGTCTTCACCCCGAAGACAGTCAGTGAGGCAATATCCAACAAACTCAAGAACCCCGATGCCCGTTTCTGGGCCGGTGGCACATATATAATGAGCCGCCCGAACTTCTACCCGAATCCGAACCAGAGGGACATCATCTCACTTGCGGGGATTCAGGATCTGTCAAGAATCTATCATGCTGACCGTTATCTTGAAGCCGGTGCCATGGTCACAATCCAGCAACTGCTGACAATGGGAAGCTTCATATTCTCCAAGGAGCTCTACAACGCCATCAACTCAATCGGAAGCTCCGTCATAAGAAACCAGGCCACTCTGGGAGGCTCTCTCTGCACAAGTGACATGAGATTCACCATGAGCTGCGTCCTTGCCACCGTTAACGCCCAGGCCGAGATCAGGATGATATCAAGAGCAGCATCCTCAAGATGGGTCTCTGTCTCCAAGCTCTATGACAGGAAAGGAAACTTCCTCTTTGCAGACAACGCGCTTCTCACGAAGATCAGGATTCCCACCGACAACACAAACCAGAACATATTCATCTCCAGGACATTGGACTCCCCTATGCTGAATCCCACAGAGGCGGTTCTGTTCGGCCTACTGTACTCAATCCAGCAGGGAAGCATCGCCACCCCGAGTCTCTGCATAGCCTTGCCCAGTTCCTGTTTCTACATGTCCCAGGATTTTGACAACCTGCTCTCAACCATCAGCTTCCCCATCACCGCGGACAAGGCCCAGAAGATCTCAAGGCGCCTCGCATCAGACCTCAGGGTCTCAGTAAGACAGAACACGGACCAGCTGCAGATAGAAAGGGCTGTGAGACTTCTTGAGCAGGTCCTGTATGAGATCAACATGAACTATCTGGCAGGCTGATCATGCTGACAATGAGAATCACCGGAGGCAAATATTGTGGCCGAAAGGTCATCATACCCAACGGAGAGCTTGAGATCAGGCCTGCGATGGACAGGATGCGCGAGTCTCTCTTCGCCATACTCGGGCCGTTGGACGGCGTCTCATTCTGTGATCTTTTCTCAGGAAGCGGATGCGTGGGCCTTGAGGCAGCATCACGGGG
>JAFZUN010000280.1 GCA_017618315.1 Spirochaetales bacterium | reverse complement strand
GGGAGAAGCAGTCAATCAACGGAATGTACTGCAGGATAGTCCTTCTTGCGCTTGTGGCAGGCAGAATCGGTGATGATTTCATTCCGGATGCAAATCAGGAGAATGAAAAGACCGATGACAAGTGGATAATCGAGGTGACTCCGAACCCCACACAGAAGAAAGAGGAGATCTCAGAGGGAGTAAGACCCATAAGAGACGGCATCGTCATTGACCACATCTGCAAGGGAGACTCACCTGAAGAAATCAGGCGTCATATGATCCTCATCCGCAAGGTCATGAACCTTGATGCCCTGAAAGGCGGCGAATGGGTCAGCCAGAGCGCAAGCGGCCAGTTCAAGGGAATAATCTTCAGACCTGGCACATTCACTCTGGAACACAAGCAGGTCAAGCGTCTTGCAGCCGTTGCACCGGGATGCACGCTCAACATAATCAAGGACGGAAAGGTCGCCAGGAAATACCGCACATCCCTCCCGCCACGCATTTACAACTTTGATGACATGATGTGCCGCAACGAGGCATGCATCTCAAACGACAACCAGAACGAGAACGTACAGGCCATGTTCACCAGAACCCATGACGGAAGATACACATGCGCCTACTGCGGAAGGGTCCACACCTTCAAGGAGATATTCAGATGAGAATGACAAGATATGCCGAGGATATCGCGCGCAAGGCACTTGAGATGGGAGCCATCAGGCTCTCCCCGGAGAAACCGTTCTGCTGGGCAAGCGGCTACTACATGCCGATCTATAATGACAACAGAACCCTGCTGGGAGACTATGAGACCAGACGGAAAATCGCCCTGTCCTTCAAGGAGATCCTTGAGGGCCTGGATTTTGCCCCAGACAACATCGCAGGCACAAGCACAGCCGGTATCCCTCATGCTACAACACTAGCAGACCTGCTCAAAAAGCCGGTTTCCTATATCAGATCATCATCTAAAGATCATGGACTTCAGAACCAGATTGAAGGCCTGGGACGTGCAAAAGGCTATGAAAAACATAAGGTTGTTCTGATAGAAGACCTCATTAGTACTGGAATGTCCTCCATAAAAGCAGTCAAGGCAATCCAGGAAGCAGACGGTTTTGTCCCCTACTGTCTGGCAATTTTCTCATACGGGACAGATCAGGGAAAAGAGGCATTTGCGTCACTTGATCCGGCATGTGAGCCCATAACAATACTTGATTACAACTACGTGATTCCGATTGCAAAAGAAGCCGGATACATTCATCCGGATCAGGAGGCAATGCTCCTTGAGTGGTCTGCATCTCCGTTCACATGGGGAGAGAAGCACGGTTGGAAGAAGGAGGAACGCTGATGAACTACAATGAGCTTCTGAAAGACACTGCCGCAAAGGCAGGAAACTGTGCATGTCTAGGAATTGACCCGAATTTCGGTGCGCTCCCGGAGGGCCTTGATGTCAGAGAGTTCTTCCTTGAGCTCTTTGAAGAGCTTGAAAAGTCAGGTCTCAAGGTTGCTGCCATTAAGCCTAACATCGGTTATTTCTCAAAACTCGACAGACCGCTTGAAGGAGATTTCTCAGGCTCAAAGGCCCTTGCCGACATTGTGAAGGTATTGCCTGCAAGACCGTTCATACTTGATGCAAAGCGCGGCGACATTGCCACATCATCTGCCAACTATGCCTTTGAGGCTTTCAGGTGCTGGGGTGCTGACTGTGTCACAGTCTCCCCTTACATGGGAAACGACAGCATCAGCCCGTTTGCAACTGCAATCGGTGATGATGCAAAAGACAAGGGATTCTACATCCTGGACCGCACAAGCAACCCCGGAGGCAAGGACCTTCAGAACCAGATCATGCAGGACGGAAGACCCATCTACATGCATGTGGCTGATCTGATTGCAAAGTGGAACAATGAGTTCTCAAGCGGAATTGGAGCAGTTGTTGGGGCAACCAATCTCAGGGAGTTTGAGGAGCTCTCCTCATTCTTTGCAGACAAGAACGTTCCTCTTCTGATACCGGGTGTGGGAAGCCAGGGCGGAAGTGCCCCGGATGTCATAGGCATAATGAAGAAGACAGGCTACCCTCTTGAGCTCTGTAGGATCAACTCATCTTCCGCCCTCACCCACCCGTGGGCAAAGAAAAAGGAAGCAGTTCCTTCCAACTGGAAGCAGGTCTGTATTGATGCAATCAGAAAATTCACCGAGGAGTGCTCACTGTGACAGAGACCTTTGTCCGCAGACCTTTTCCCCTGGGACATCTCGACCACAAACTCTATCTGGCAACAGTAAGCGGCGTTGCCACAACCAAGCCTGATCTGATCAGGTGGTTTGAGAAGAACGTTCCGGATGTCGATATCATAACAACCAAGAGCTTTCAGGTCAGACCAAATCCGGGAAACCGCGAGCCTGTGATCTGCGAGACTAAGGATGGAGACTTCGGAAACTCCGTAGGGCTCAGGAATCCCGGCATGGAGGTGGCACTCCCTCAGCTTGAGAAGCTGAGACAGCAAGGACTCTCAAGATGGCTCAACGTCTCTGTCTCTGCTGACAACCCGGATGACTTTTCCACCTTGGTCAGGGAGTTTGACCATGTGGCTGATTCAATTGAGCTCAACTTCTCATGCCCTCATGCCAAGGCAGGATTTGGAGCCTCCATTGGAGTGGATAAGATCATTGCCTCTGATTATGTGAGAAAGATCTGCCAGAACTATCCTGAGAGAAAAAGCCTTCTTTTCATAAAGCTCACCCCCAACGTGGACAACATCGGGGAAATTGCAAAGGCGGTAATCGATGCCGGCGCTGACGGAATTACGGCAATCAACACCGTGGGTCCAGTGCTGCATGTTGACCCAGTATCCGGAAAGCCCATCCTTCAGAATGCCCTTGGCGGAAAAGGGGGAAAGTCAGGATCATGGGTCTATGACCGGGCCATAGAGGCAATCAGAGAGATCAGAGCCGCAGTCGGAGACAGAATCCCCATCATTGGAATGGGAGGTGTCTCTGAAAGAAAGCAGTGTATTGAAATGATCAATGCCGGAGCCGACGCAGTCGGAATAGGATCAGCTCTTGCGCACATAAGGCAGCAGGACTGGCCTGCATTCTTCCACTCAATGAGGGAAAAGTCAGGT
>JAFZUN010000279.1 GCA_017618315.1 Spirochaetales bacterium | reverse complement strand
CGTCCATGCTCATTTTCGGGACAATAGGCCTTGTTCGTCGTAATATCCCCTATTCGTCTACAATGATTGCATTCTTCCGCGGTGCCATTGCGGCAATAATCCTACTGGTGCTCAAGCTCATCCGGAGACAAAGCCTTGATGAACATAGCTTTGATGAGACTGAAAAGACTGCAATCAAAAGAAACATTCTTCCTCTTGCCATCTCTGGAGCAATGATCGGAATCAACTGGATTCTTCTCTTTGAGGCATACAGGTTCACGACAATCGCTGTAGCAACAATAAGTTACTACATGGCTCCGGTGTTCACCATTATCGCCTCCATATTTCTGCTCAAGGAAAAACTGACAGCAAGAAAAGCCATCTGTGTGGCAGCAGCCCTGACCGGCATGGTCTTTGTCTCCGGAGTCCTTGAGACGGGGATAAGCGGAATCAAGGGTGTTCTTCTGGGCCTGGGAGCTGCCCTTCTCTACTCAGGCGTTGTAATCATCAACAAGAAGATTGATGGGGTGGACGGCATTGACCGTACCATAATACAGATGGGAGCCGCAGCCATCGCAGTTCTGCCATACTGGCTGATAAACGAGGACTTCACTTCCATAGTCATCAGCACAGAGCCTGTCCTGCTTCTTCTGACTGCCGCAGTAATCTGCACTGCACTTCCCTACAGCCTCTACTTCAGCGCAATCCAAAGGGTCCCGGCCCAGACAGCGGCCATATTGAGCTACATTGATCCGGTCGTGGCGGTCCTGACCTCTGCACTTCTTCTGAAGGAAGGAATGAGCGTCCTCACACTCACAGGTGTGGTCCTGGTCATGGGCGCGGCCATGATAAGCGAAACAAGTTAATCAGGCAACTGGTTTTCATGGTATAATAATTGCCATGAAGAAAACACATATCAAACTATTTGCCGTAATAATCCTTATAGTCGCCGTTCTCACCTCCTGCGCCACCACCACAAGTTCAGGCTATCAATTGCCGAAGAAGAATGTCACAGTCTCTCTGGGCATCTCCACCGCAACCATGCGCAACGGCGAGCAGCGCACCTTCACCCCGACCTTCAAGAACACAGACACGCCACCCCAGCTCATCTGGTCCAGCAGCGACGAAAGCATCCTGAAAGTCGACCAGAACGGCACTGTCACCGCATACAACACCACCTCAGGCAGCCTGACAGCGAATATCACCGCCTCAATCGCAGACAACCCCAACATGAGGTCCATCTGCACCATCACCGTCCTCTCCTCCACCCAGGCGCACTTCATCACCGCCGGCCCCGGCCAGGACGCTTCAACACAAGCCGTCATATCCTGGCACTCCCCAGACCCCACCTCCACCCTCCAGTATACCGATGCCAACAAGTCCGATTTCACAAACTCCCTCACACTTGACGGAGAGCCAACCCTTTCAGAGTGGGCCGATCTCTCATACATCTATCGCTATAGGGTTGAACTTGATGACCTCCAGCCAGGAAGCACATACAACTACAGGATAATGCTTTCCGACGGCACATATTCAGAGATATCGACCTTCCGCACCGCCGGCACGGATGGCACATTCAGCTTTGCCTGGCTCAGCGATGTCCATGCCGCCACTGCAGAAAGCATGGGAAATATTACAACAATCCTGAATTATGAGAGAGAAAAGACAGACATTTCCTTCTGCCTTTTCACTGGCGACATGGTCAATCAAGGCAAACGTTACAGCTACTGGGAAAGCTGGAATGACAGCGGACTTCTCTCAGACATGACATATGCATTTGTGATCGGAAACCATGAATACTATCCCAACAAGACCGCTGAGTTCGCCACCCCGTCCTTCTATCTTGATTACGTTGCAATCCCTAAGAACAACGGCGACTCAGCACCTGCTGATTACTGGTTCCTCTACAACAACGTTCTCTTCATCTGCCTTGACACCATGGCAGGAGAGTTCGCAAGTTCAGAGATCCCTAACCCCGCGTTGGAGAAACAAGCCAAGTGGTTTGAGGATGTAATTGCTGAGAATGAAGGAAGATACACTTTCATCATTGTCGCCCAGCACTACGCATTCTTAGACGGAGACGTTGAGGGCACAGGATTCTACTCCTTCTGGTACCCCTACTTTGACAAATACTGCGTTGACCTAGCCCTCTCATCAGACACCCACATTTATTCCCGTTCAAAAACCCTTAATAACAACAAGGTCTCAGAGAAAGGAACTGTGTATATGACAAGCCCAATCTCTGAAGGAAAGGCGCTTGATGAGATAATCAACAGGCCTGAGGCCTTGGGAGAACGCAGCGCCTTCAACGCTGTTGAAAAGAAACTCATGGGCGGAAGCTATGTTGAAGTGACACCTAATAGCCTGACTGTACGCGTCATAGGCAAAGATGGCAATGAATATGACAGTGTCACCATCCCCGCTCATAGATAAACAGTTCATCAAAAGACATGAATTTCACTGCTGAAACAGCTTGATTTCATGTCTTTTCATGAAATCTTCAGTTTTTTGCTGCTGATTTCATGTCTTTTATCTTCATCTACTTTAAGAACACCTCTATCAACTGAGTAACACGCGCAGTAGAAAGGGGTTTTCCTTCACATTCAAAAGTCAGGATTAGGTTCCTGCCAGGTATTATTCCATTTCTCATGTAGTCATCAAGTTTATTGAGATTATCAAGGCAATATCCTTTATCCCCAAGCAAACCAAGATGCTCCCAATAAAAGATTTCTCTTGTCCTTTTATTCAGAATCGTGAAATCAGGGTAGTATCGCAGCTTTATAAAATCATCACCAAAGGAAAGACGTTGTTCATATCTGTATGGAATGCCTGCCTGATAAAGCCTGTCCGCAATAAGGACCTCGCTCTTTGACCTGACCAAATCCTTACCCATAGTCTCGAATCTGTGCTTTTCCGTCTTGCACGCCTGATTGTATCGCTCCTCAGACCATCTTTTTGCAAAACCGTCATCAGTGGAAATATCAGGTTTGACTAACGCACAAATGTCTTTGTCAAGCGATTTAAAAACATCATTGATAGAAGGAAAATCATTCCGTCCAAGAACATCCAATATATCCAGGAGTTTATTCCTTTCTTCAACTGCTGAAAGAAGCAACTTCTCTTCATATTGCTTTTGAGCTAAGCTTTCCAAAGTATTCAGATTTTTCTTCCCGATATACTTCCTCTTTCCTTCAATAACCTGATAGAACCTTTTGTTTCCCCGCTCCATTGCTATTGCAAGATTCCCTTCCATTCTTTTAGGGATGTTTTCATTGAGGCGT